>CAYLSS010000072.1:1681-9817 GCA_964385765.1 uncultured Solibacteraceae bacterium | reverse complement strand
GCGGGGGAGCTGACGGTCATGGCGAAGAAGCTCTTCTTCCTGTCGAAGACGCTTCTCAACCTGCCGGAGAAATGGCACGGGCTCGAAGACGTCGAGACGCGCTACCGGCAGCGCTACCTCGACCTGCTTTCGAATCCCGAGGTGCGCGATCTTTTCGTGAGACGCAGCCGAATCATTGCGTCCCTGCGGCGGCAACTCGAAGCGCTCGGTTTCATCGAGGTGGAAACGCCCATGATGCAGCCGATCTACGGGGGCGCCGCGGCCCGTCCGTTCGTGACGCATCACAATACGCTCGACATCGATCTATTCCTGCGGATCGCGCCAGAGCTCTATCTCAAGCGGCTGGTAGTGGGCGGCATGGAACGCGTCTACGAGATCAATCGCAATTTCCGGAACGAGGGCGTCTCGACACAGCACAATCCCGAGTTCACCATGCTCGAGTTCTATCAGGCCTACGCTGACTACCGGGTCCTGATGGATCTTTCGTGCGATCTCTTGCGGCAGACGGCTGTCGACGCGACCGGATCGGCCCAGGTCCACTACAAAGGAAACGTTCTCGACTTCGACAAGGTGCGGCGGCTGACCGTGCGCGAAGCAGTGGTCGAATTCTGGCCTGGCAACGGGGCGCCCACGCTGGACCAAGTGAACAGCCCTGACTGGCTGGGCAATCATTCGAAGAAAGAAACACCGGGGGAGCAATTGATTGAGATCTTCGAGGAGAAGATCGAGCACCAGTTCATCCAGCCGACCATCGTTTACGATTTCCCGACCGAGACGTCTCCGCTCTCAAAGAACAAAGCGGATGAGCCGGAGTTCGTCGAGCGATTCGAGATCTATATCGCCGGGATGGAGATCGCCAACGCCTATACCGAGTTGAACGACCCTCAAGAACAGCGCCGCCGTTTCGACATGCAGCTCGCCATGAAGGCTCGCGGGGAGGAAGAGGCTCATGAAATGGACGAAGACTATCTGCGTGCGATGTGTTACGGTCTTCCACCAACGGCCGGAGAAGGTATTGGGATCGACCGGCTGACCATGGTCCTGACGGGCGCAACGTCGATACGAGATGTGATCCTGTTTCCACTGCTGCGCCCGGAAGGCCCCATCGCCCTGGCCGAGCAGTTGCGCGCGGCCGAGGCCGCGGCGGGGACGGCAAAGGATTTCCGATAGCAGGCGACCTGGTCCGGGCGGCGGGTACTTGCAGCGCCGCAAAGTTCGTCCATTAGAATTAGACCTTGACTAACTCCTTTCCATTCTTTGTCGCCCTGCGGTATCTGAAGGCCAAACGGAAGCAGGCCGTAATCAGCATCGTCACGCTGATCTCCGTTCTCGGGGTTGCAGCAGGCGTAACGGCGTTGATTATCGCGCTGGCGATCAACAATGGTTTTCGCAATACGCTGCAAAGGAACTTGCTGGGCGCCACGGCGCACGTCATGATTCTGGAGAAGGAGCCGGGGTATGGCATGAGCGATTGGCGGACGCTAGTGGAGAAGCTCGAGGAGATTCCGCACGTCGAGAGCGCGGAGCCGACGCTCTATTCGCCGGTCTTCCTGAGCGGGCCGTTGCAGTCAGAAGGCGCCATCCTGAAGGGCATCCGGACCAATGTCGAGAAGCAGCCCATTGACGCGCTCAACAACCTGAAGGAGGGATCGCTCGACGAGTTGGAGGAAACCGAGGATCGTCTCCCGGGCATTGTGCTGGGCGAATCGCTGGCCAGGCGGACGGGCATGACCTTGAACAGCGTCGTGGTGGTGATCAGCCCGCAAGGGGAACTGACGCCGTTTGGCCCGCGGCCGAGCTACCATCGCTTCCGCGTGCGCGGCATTTTCGAATCCGGCTTCCACCAACTGGACGCCGCATGGGCGTTCACCACTCTCAACGCCGCGCAGAAAGTACTGGCTGTTTCCGACGTGGTCAACTCGATCGAGCTGCGGCTGGACGACATCCACCGGGCGCCCGAGGTGGCCGCGGCCGCTGAGTTAATCATCGGCGAAGATCTGGCTCCAACGACATGGATGGAGCAGAACCGACAGCTTCTCAGCGCGCTGCAGATGGAGCGCGTGGTCACCGTAATCACGATCGGGCTGATTCAGCTCGTGGCCGCGCTCAATATCCTGATCACGCTCACGATGATGGTGATGGAAAAGCACCGCGACATCGCCCTGCTGATGTCGATGGGCTGCCGGAGAGAGCAGATCCGCAATATTTTTCTGGCGCAGGGGGTCGTCATAGGCGGGATCGGCTCGGCAATCGGGCTGATAGGCGGCGAAATTCTGTGCTATCTTGCCGATCGCTATCGCTGGATTCAACTGGACGCGGAGATCTACGCATTGTCTTTTGTTCCGTTCGAGCCGCGCTGGATCGACGCGATATGGGTTCCTGCCGCCGCGATCGGGGTGAGCTTTCTGGCCACGCTTTATCCTGCCCGGGCCGCGACGAGGATCGCGCCCGCCGAAGCACTCAGATATGAGTAGTCCGGCAGTTGCGTGCGGTATCATGACAGGCACGGAGAAACCGAATCGATGCGAGGAACTATGGTGACACTGGGGGTTCTGATAATGTTGGCGGCGGGTGGAACAATGGCCGCCGACGCCGACGATGTCGTGGCGGCGGAAACGGCTTGGGCCAGGGCCGTAACCGCGCAGAATTTTGACACCTTGGATCGGATCCTGTCCGACGAGTTGATTTATGCCCACTCGACTGGCGTGATCGAGACGAAATCCGAGTACCTTGGCAAGCTCAAGAGCGGCGTCCAGCGTTACGACGTGATCGACCACGAGACGACAACCGTACGGGTCCATGGGAACGCCGCCGCCGCCCATTCGATTGTCATTATGAAGGGCGCCACTAAAGGGAATCCGTTCGACAACAAGCTCATGATGATGCATCTCTGGGTCAAGAACGGGGATGTGTGGCAACTGGCGGCCCACCAGACCACGCGCCTGGAACAGTAGCCCAAGAATCCGGGCGCCAGCATTCTCCTTTAACGTTATCGTATAATTTCCACAGGATCCCGATCACGGGGTCCTGAAGCGGCTCGAAAGACTCGTCGTCTGTCACTCCATGGTAGTGACAGCGTGAACTGCATCGTGGCGCCGATCGGTGGTCAAGCGTCGAAGCGCGTCCTAATCGAGGCAGTGCCTCTTCATTGCAACCCCCCTGTTTTTAAGCCCATCGGACAATCTTATCCTTGACAATCTTATTACACAGATTTAATATTGAACCTTCGAAACGGGCAAGAAGGTATAAACTTTACCGAGGTGTATAGGGGTCCGAGTATGACCTTCCATGTGGGTGAGAAAGTCGTCTATCCGAACCAAGGGGTCGGAATCATCGAAAATATCAGCATGAGAAGCTTTGGCGCCCGGCCAGAGCGATTCTACCTGCTGAAACTGGCAGAGAACCACCTCACTGTGATGGTGCCATTCTCTCATGTCGACGATGTGGGACTACGTAAGGTCACCAAGAACGGTCAGGTCGAAAAGGTGCTGCGATTCCTCGCGAACGGCGAATGCAAGCGTTGCCGGGATTGGAAGAATCGATTTAAGGAGAACTCGGAGAAGATGCGCAATGGAGGCCTTATGGAGGTCGCCGAGGTATTGAAAGGTCTTCTCATTCTCCAGAAGCAGAAATCCCTTTCGTTTCGCGAGAAGAAGATGCTGGACAAGGCCAGGCACATGCTGATCATGGAGGTTTCGATCGCTCGCTCCATGCGGGAGCCGGGGGCGATTGATTTGCTTCAGGAGGCGCTCGGCAAAGCCGAACTCGAGCTGCCGCCGGCACTATAAGGGATTCTTCGCGGCGTTTTCGTGCACGATCTGTACGCCCGCCTCACAATTGCGCCATTTCCAGGGAGGCGCTTTACATCCGATAACCCTAAACACCGTTTCATCGTAAGCTAACTCGGTAAAATCACCTAGCAAAAACCGGGATGGAATTAGGTGCTTCACCGCGTATAAAGCTTGACCGGTGTTCCTTACGATAAATAGACAGGAACACCGGCTCCCATGTACTGTCAGTTTTGCGGGAAGCGACTGTCGCTGCTGCAGCGGCTATCGGGACATGAGTTCTGCTCCGCAGGGCATGCCGAGCTCTACAAGCAGGACCAGGAGTCGATGGGTCTGGCGCGCCTCATCGAGGCGAAGCAACAATCCAGGCTACAGACTCCGGTCACCCCGCCCGCACCCTCCCGAAGGAAACGGGGATCCGGAGGAGACGGCCCTCCGCTGGTCGAGAGATTCGTCGAACAACACCTGGAAGTACAGAATTACCCGCGGCCGAGCTTTCCGCCTGGCAACCCGATTCTGAGTATGCCGGAGGTGGTTCTGCCGCAACCTGAAGCTTTCCTTGAAGAGCTTCGGGTCGCCGGGCGCGGAGTGGCCATTCCGGTCGCGCTGGCCGTTGGCATGCGGCTGGAAGCGACGCAGTGCGGCACAACCGAGCCATTCGTTCCCGAATCGCGTCTGAGCTTGCCCGAGCCAGCGGGGGCGGTGGGCTGCGAACTGCAATCTCTCAAACCGCTCGAGGTCGCGATTCCCGCGTCTGAACCCGAATGCCGGCCGGCCGGCGCCGCTCCTTTGCCGGTTGCGATGAGCCTGGACAAACCGTGGCTGCCGCCTGCCGGACCCATCGGCCTGCTGGTGGTCGGGGCCGGCGGCTCTGTTCAGGTGGAAAACTCCGAACCCACCCCGAAACTTCCGACAGCAGAGGTTTTGCCCGCGGCGTTCTCCGATAGCGCCCAACTTCCGGTGCTAACCGGAGGCGCGCCGGCGACCGCGCTGCAGGTCGCGACCGCACTTTCGCCGCCGGCGATTGCGGGGGCTGGCGGACCAGGGCATGCTGCTTGGGCAGCGGGCGAAGGAGGCTTGGTGACCAGGGTGCGGCGAGGAGTCGAACCCATCGCGGAGTCATTTGGGAGCTCGCTCATCCAGCCTGGCGCCATTGAAGTTCCCGCGGATCACGAACTGAGAAGGGCGGGCCGGATCCACGGTGAATCTGGCCAGCCTTTGGGCTGCCTACAGGCAACCACCGAGTTGGTGGAGGAGAAGGCGCCGCAACCATCGACGATTCCGCCGCGGCCTTCGTTGCCGGCATGGCCGGGCCAATTGGCCGAGGCGGGTACCCTGACCGTCGGTTTCCGGTCGCGGGGCGATGCTCATGCAGGACGGCCGCCCGCGGTGCGGCCGAACACGGCCCAGCGTCAGGCCCTCTGGCTCTCGCTGCCCGAGGTCGATGAACCCACCGTCGCCGCGGTGCTGGCGATGGTCGAGCCGACCGGGACTCTGACGAAAGCGCATGAGGAATTCCAGCAGGCGCCGGATGCAACACGGAAGTCTCCCCCGGCATCCTTCGAATTGCAGGAACCACGCCCGCAAGAGCGAACCGAACGTCCGTGGGCGCCGAACGGCGAGGCAGGGTGGGTGGCGCTCCCCGTTGACACGGCGCCAGGTTTCCAACACTTACCGGCATCACTGGTGCAAGGGCCTATCGCGCCAACAGCGCTCGGCGCCGGAATACCGGATCTTGGTAACGGCGATTTCCTCGCATCGCTTCGAGCCGCAGGCGGAGGGTTGGGAAGAGGGGCACTACAGTGCGGCTGGCTGCCAATCCCGGCCGGGGAGCGAAACTTCACGCGACCGGTGGGCGAAGAAGCCGAACCGGTCCCGTTCCGCTCCGGTGTGGGGTATCCAGAAAGCCGCAACCTGGAAGAACTGAAAATTTCACCGGAACTTTCCCCCGCCGCCCCGGCCCGAGACAACGCGACGGGCGAACCAGTCGGGCGGCCGGTTCCGCCGGTCGCGGTGGCGGCAGCGCCGGTAGAGATCCCGGTCGGGCGGATTTTCGCTGCCGTTCCCGAACCAAGCCATCCATTCCACGGACCCTTGTTTGCCGACCGAACGGAACCCGGAGAGCCGGCCGGGCCATCGACAGATGCGCCCGCACCGCTGCAGACACGGCTGCGATCGCTCGGCCTGGACCGGGCGGCGCCCATCGACGTCTCGGTGCATTGCTCCGGCTCGCTCGAGCCATTCGACCGGCATGTGGCGCCCGTGATTCGCGATTCCGGACTCAGCATTGATACCAGGGGCAGTTTGGAGCGGCCGGCCCGGTCCGGCGCGCCCGTGTGGCAGCGAGCTTTCGGTCCCGGATTCCAGGGATGGAGCCAGTATTCTCCCGGCGTCAAATGGCTCCTGATGTCGATTCCCCTGCTCGCGGCGCTCGTCTGGCATTCAGTAAACCGCACCGCTCCGGAGATTCCGCCGGCTGGACCGGCCAATCCTGTCGAGGTGGCCGAAGCGATCGAGGAAGAAGAATTTGTTCCCGTCGTGGAGAGGGAGCCCCCGGCTGCCGGAGCTATCCCGGAGGAACTGGATATCGCTGCCGGCCCGGAAGCCGACGAGGAGATGACGCTCGCCGAGCGGTGGCAAGTCTTTCGGCAAAACATCATGAATCGGGCAGCGATATCGCTGGCCGATGACTTCCGCGCCGGCCTAGGCAATTGGGAGGGCGAGGGCAATTGGGCACAATCCTGGTCCTATGACGACGCCGGCTTCGTGATACCGGGCGCGCTTGCCATCTATCGGCCATCGCGGCACCTAGTGGACTATCGCTTCGAATTCGCCGGACAGATCGAGCGCGGTGGAATCAGTTGGATTGTCCGGGCTTCCGACCCCGATAACTACGCGGCGGGGCGGTTAGTGATCACGCGTCCGGGCCCGATGCCAGAAGGGGCCGTGATCCGCTACGCGGTAGTGGACGGCAAACGAGGCCGGGTAGACCGGACGCCACTCCCGTTTCAGATGCGAAACGGAAAGATGTATCGAGTCCGAGTCGACGTCCGCGGCGCCCGCTTCACCACTTATGTAGATGAGGCACTCGTCGAGTTCTACGACGAGCCCCGGCTCAAGTCCGGCGGTGTCGGATTCTTTCGCAGTCGAGGGGAACAGGCGCGGCTGCGCTGGATCAGCCTCACTCATCAGTACGACATTCTCGGGCGTCTGTGTGCCTTGATCGCACCGTACCAATTGGATCGCCAGCCAAGGAACTGGAAGCAATGAGCCAACAACGTGGAAAGTCTAATGCAGTGAAGGTTGAAAACGCCGGCCGACGTTTTACCGAGGATGTCGAACGGATTCGCGACGAAAAAATCTCGGTCCCCGACGTCTTGTCCCGAGCCGTATCTTTCCATCTGGAGGGCAAGCTCCGGGAAGCGCTGGCCGAACTGGACCGCGCCACGGGCGCCGGGTTTGAAACGGCGGAGATTCTGGCCGCTCGAGGACGGATTCAGTTTGAGCTTGAGCGATACGACGAGGCCGCGGGGAGCTACACGAAACTGCTGGAGTTGAGACCGGAACATGCGCCGGCGGCATTCAATCTCGGGGTTTGCCTGGAGAGGCTGGAGCGGTGGGGCGCGGCTGCCGAGCATTTCCGCAAGACGGTGGAGCGAGATCCCGACCGCACCGACGCATCGGCCGGTCTCGGTATCTGTCTGCTGCGCATGGATAGGGCGGGAGAGGCTCTGGCCGCCTTCGAGGATTGTCTGACGAAGGACCCCGAGCACGAGAATGCGCGGTTCGGCCGTGCCGTCGCTCTCCAACTCCTCGATCGCCGGCAGGAGGCGGTGGGCATCTACAGCCAGATCCTTGCCAAACATCCGGAATCCGAGGAGGTTCTCACCAACCTGATCGGTATCGCAATTGCGCAACGTGACGCCACCATGACGGGAGACTACTCCGAGCGCCTGCTGAAGATTCGCCCGTATTCGCAGGCCGCCTACGAAGGCCTGGCGAGCTGCGCGTTCTGGAACCGGGACTTCGAAGCGGCAGTGAAATTCTGCGCCAAACTCGTCGAGTTTGCGCCGGACAGCTACGAACGGCGCTTCAACCTCGGGGTGGCGTATCAGCGCACCGGGCATCTCGAACAGGCGGCGACGGCCTACCAGGAAGCGGTACGACTGAACGCCGACGCCATCCAGGCACACGTGAACCTGGGTGTGGTGCTGCACGAATTGGGCGAGGACAAGGCGGCCACCCGCTCTTACGAGGAGGCTCTCAAACTATCGAGCGACATTCCCGCCGTCCGCTACAACATGGCGCTCCTTCTGGAACAAGACGGTTTAACATACGAAGCCGAGGG
>CAYLSS010000072.1:0-1671 GCA_964385765.1 uncultured Solibacteraceae bacterium | reverse complement strand
GAACGTATGCGGCGAGAGAATACGCGCATGCCTGACGCATGGTTCAGGCTGGGATATCTGCGCCTGGTCCGATCGCATTTTCCCGGAGCGGTGGAAGCTTTCGAGAAGTGCCTCGAGCTGGACCGGCCCTGGCCGGAAGCCGAGGTAAACCTGGGCCTGACTCACTGGAGGTCGGGCCACTACGCCGCCGCCGGCGAGGCCTTCGAACGGGCGCTGGAGGCGGCGCCGGATTCGGTGGACGCGATGCGCGGCCTGGCGGCCATCGCCATCGAGAATCAGGACTACGGGCGAGCGCTGGAGCTGCAGGCGCAACTCATTGAACTCGGCGAACGTTCCCCAGAGCTGTTCTACAATACCGGCCTGCTGCTTCAGAAAACCAGGCAGCTCGACGACGCCATCAAGCTGTATCGGGAGGCGATTGCCGACAAACCCGACTTTGCCGAGGCTCTACTGAATCTCGGCCACGCTTTGAATGAGCAGGGACACCCTGACGAGGCGCGCATTTTCTGGAGCCAGGCTCTCGCCGCCGATCCCGAGCTCGCGGAGGGGTACTTCGACCCCGCCCAGCGGCCGGAATAGGGCATCGCCGGGCCGGGAAGCGGGCTACCCAGCCACTTCGCTCCAGGTGACGATCCGCTTTTCGTAGATCGCTTTGCGTCCCATCATCGCCACCAGATTCGATCGGATCGCCGAATTGCCGTTGTTGAGGGGCGTCTTTCCGGTTCGCGCGTTATCGAAGAAAGACTCGAGCGAGAGGTAGGTGGAGTTAGCGCCGGCGTTTGGCACCTCGAGCTCGATTTCACCGCGGTTGGCGCGTTCGATGAAGATGGCCCGGCCCAGGTCGACGGCTCCATTCGCTCCGAAGACACGCTCCTGGATTCCCGAGAATCCGGGCGGATCGAAGTAAATGTGGCTAAAGACGAGGCGGACGTCGTTGGGGTATTCGTAGATCACCGCGTAGTTGTCCATCGTCGTGCGGCCTGGGGGGATGTCGTGGAAAAGGTTGATGCCACCGGAGCCGAACGCGCGGAGTGGCGGGGCGTCCACCGCCCAGGTCATTAAATCGAGGATGTGGCAGGCCTGCTCGACGATGTTATCGCCTCCCACGGCCCGGTTGAAGTACCAGGGCGTCTCGCGCGGCAGATCACCCGTATGGCGGTATCCCTGCATGAAAAGGATCTCGCCGATGCCGCCATCGTGAATGAACTTCATCGCCGCATTGCGATTCGGATCATGCCGGAGCTGGAAACCCACCTGGAGAATGCCTTTGGCGCTCTTCGACGCCTGGAGGATCAGGCGGCACTCTTCCGGTGTCAGACCCATGGGTTTTTCCAGATAAACGTGCTTGCCGACCTCGAGAGCGGCCAGTGCGATGCCCTTGTGTGTATTCGTAGGCGTGGCGATGACGACCGCATCGATATCCCGTATTTCGTCGAGCATCTTCCGGTAGTCTTCGAACGTTTCCGGAGAATGGTCTTTAGCGGCGGCGTTCTTGGCAGCTTGCTCAAGACGTTCCGGCAACAGGTCGCATAGCGCTGCCACCTTCACGCCACGAACATCCATGCTGTGCCGCAGCAGGTAAGAACCGCGATTGCCGACGCCGATGAAGGCCGTCCGGATGTCGTCACCCGACGACTGCGCGGCCAGCACCGCCGGCGCGCCCATCGCCCC
>CAYLSS010000071.1:6885-9845 GCA_964385765.1 uncultured Solibacteraceae bacterium | reverse complement strand
AGGTGAATGTCGAGCAGGAAGACGCTCCACCCGATTTTTCGCCGGCAGACCCGGTAGTCGCCACCGCCCTTCCGGATGAGATCGACTTGGACCGTGACAAGTGGGAGGAGCGTCTGCGTGAGTTGTCCGCCGGATTCGACTCGTATCCCGGCGTCATCGCCTCCGAGGTGGGCATGGCAGTGATTCGAGAACTAAAGCACTTCGTGAACACCGAAGGGACGGCGGTTTCCCATGGCTGGTCGCTCGCGCGGATCTCGATACGGGCGCGCGCGAAGGCCCCGGACGGGATGGACCTGGTGGCCAGCCACAGTTTTGAGGCCGCCACTCCGGATAGCCTGCCTGATGATGATCGGATTCGCGCAGCCATCGACAAGGTCGCCGGTGATGTCAGCGCGATGCGCGACGCTCCTCTCGTCGAACCTTACGTGGCGCCGGCCATCCTTTCGGGAAGAGCCGCCGGGGTCTTCTTTCACGAAATTTTCGGACACCGCGTCGAAGGTCACCGGCTGAAGAGCGTCGAAGACGGACAAACGTTCGGCAACAGTCTGGGCTCGGCGGTGCTCCCGGACTTCCTCTCGGTTGTCTTCGATCCGACCAAGCGGAGCATCGAAGACACTGATTTGGTGGGCTGGTACGCGTTCGACGACGAGGGCGTTGCGGCCCGTCCGGTGAAGGTGGTCGAGGATGGCGTCATGAAGACCTTCCTGATGTCCCGGTCTCCGGTGAAGGGCGTCGAACGCTCTAACGGGCATGGTCGGCGGGAACCGGGCCGAGAGGTGGTATCGCGGCAGTCCAATCTGATTGTCGAATCCCAGCAGGCAGTCAGCGATGCCGAGTTGCGGGAGCGTCTGGTGGATGAGATCAAGCGGCAGGACAAGGACTATGGATTCTACTTCGATCAGGTGACCGGCGGATTCACGAACACAGGCCGGCGCGGGATCCAGGCGTTCAAGGTGATTCCGCTGGTGGTTTATCGCGTCTATCCCGACGGACGTCCCGACGAGTTGGTTCGAGGCGCCGACATCGTCGGTACGCCGCTTGCCGCTTTCTCGAAGATCATCGCCACGGGCGACGAGCCCGGGGTTTTCAACGGCTACTGCGGGGCGGAAAGCGGCCGTGTACCGGTATCGGCGGTGTCGCCCGCGCTACTGATTGCGGAGATTGAGATCCAGCGGAAGGAGAGCTCGCAGGACCGGCCCCCGCTGCTGCCACGCCCGACTGGTACCGGAGAGGGAAGCACTTGAAAGCGCATCGGATCCTGGCCGCACTTCTTCTGGCGGCGCTGTTGCAGCCCCCGGGCTTCCCGTCCCAGACGCAGCCCCCCGGCGATATCGAACTGGACCCCCTGCTCACTGCAATGGTGAAAGAGCTGCAACGGTCAAAACAGCTCCGTCTCGTCTCATCGGACAAGGTCTACTTCGTCCAGTACACCGTGGACGAAAGCCGCGAGTTCACCGTCCGCGCCACCCTCGGCGCCCTAATCTCCAGGGCGGAGACCACGGCGCGGTTTCCGCGCATTGACATCCGGGTCGGCAGCTACGACTTCGACAACACGAATTACGCCTTCAGCGATTACTTCACCGGACGCACGCGGCTATCCACCGGGCTACCGATAGACGACGATGTGACAGCTTTGCGCTCATACTTCTGGCTGGCGACCGACGCGGCCTATAAAGGAGCGCTCACGGCGATCGCTCAGAAGCGCGCGGCACTCAAGAACATCAATGTGCGCGACGAGATTCCCGACTTTGCACCGGCCGAGCCACTGGTGATGATCGAACCGCCGAACGACGAGGTTGTGGACAGCGATGCCTGGACCGATCGGATTCGCGACCTCTCGGCCATCTTCGGACGCTTTCCAAACATCACTTTTTCCTCGGTGCGATTCTCGGCTCTGCGCGGCACAACCCATCAGGCCAACACCGAGGGGACGATCATTCGCTATCCGGAGAATCTGTACTTCCTGGAGGTCCGCGCCAGGGCCCAGGCCGAGGATGGGATGACGCTGCGGAACGCTGATGTCATTGAGCGGTTGAGTGTCGAGAATATGCCGCCGGAAGCGGACTTGAGCGATGCCGTTGAAGCAGTCGCTGTCGAATTGCAGGCGCTGGTGGAAGCGCCGGTCGCCGAACCATACGTCGGGCCGGTCCTGTTTGCGGGAGAGGCCTCACCGCAACTATTCGCGCAACTCCTTGGGGAGCATCTCGCCCTCTCGCGGCGTCCCGTGCCGGAGCCGGGCCGCCCAATCCCGTTTCAGTCGAGCGAGCTTGAAGGCCGGTTAGGCGCCCCGGTCCTGCCGGAGTGGATGACGGTAGTGGACGATCCGACCCAGACCGAGTGGCGCGGAAATCCCTTGCTGGGCCACTATGAAGTGGATATCGAAGGGGTAGTTCCCAAACCGCTGGAGCTCGTGGAGAATGGGATATTGAAGGCGTTCTTGCTCACCCGGCAGCCGGTGAACGGCTTCAATCGATCGAATGGGCGGGCCAGGCTACCTGGTCAGTTCGGGGCGAATGCAGCTTCGTTCGGGAATCTCTTTGTGCAGGCGTCGAAAACCACGACCGAGGATGGTCTCAAGCAGAAGCTACTGCAGAGGGTCGAGGAGCAGGGGAAAACTTACGGTCTCGTGATCCGGAAGCTGGACTTTCCCTCCTCGGCTTCGGTTGGCGAGTTGCGACAGCAATCGGCCGGACAGCGCCAATCCGGTGACGCTCCCGCACTGGTAAGCAGACCATTGCTGGCCTATCGGCTCTACGCCAATGGGCGAGAGGAACTGATCCGCGGTCTCGAATTCCGGCGGCTGAGCGTGCGGGTTCTGCGTGATATCCTCGCGGCATCGGATCGAGCCTACCAGTTCGATTTCATTCGCAATAACGCTCCGCTGTCGCTGATGGGCACGGGCGGCTTCATGACGGCCGCGTCGGTGATCGCGCCTTCCATCCTCATCGAGGACGTCGAGT
>CAYLSS010000071.1:3022-6875 GCA_964385765.1 uncultured Solibacteraceae bacterium | reverse complement strand
CGATCACGAGCTGCCAACAACCCCGGTGGTCCCCCCGCCGGATCTGGATTCGAGCGAGTAGCCGCGCCGGTGATGGGCACGCTAAGCCGCAGCGTTTTCCGCGAAGTGGCCACCAGCGCTGTGCTGGGAACACTGCTATTCACCTTTGTCCTGTTCCTGCAGAAGCTCAGCCAGCTTTTTGAGCTCCTGGTGCGGAGTGCGGCGCCGCCCGCACAGGTCGGCTACCTCTTCGCGCTGGTGCTTCCACCGACACTGACCTTTGCGATTCCAATCGGGGTGCTGGTCGGAGTACTTCTGGCAACCAACCGCATGTCCGGCGACGGGGAGGTGATCGCGCTTCGCGCAGCCGGTGTACCGAGCCAGCGGATTCTGTATCCGGTAGTCGCTTTCGCGCTGGCCACCGTTATGGCGACCGCCGCCGCGACGCTCTGGCTCACTCCGGTGTCCATTCGCGAAACATACCGGGTGCTCAACAAGCTCCTGGCCGAGCAGATCACCGCCGAGATTCAGCCGCGAGTCTTCGAGGAGTCTTTCCCGAACACGATCCTCTACGTCGGCGATGTCGTTCCCGGGCCGGTAGTGAGGTGGCGCCAGGTATTCATTGCTGACGTAACACCGCCCGGACAGCGGGATGGCGGCTCCATGAAGTATGGGGATCATCCGCGAATCACGATCGCGCGGGAGGCGATCGCTGTCCCTGACACTGCTAACAACCGCATTCAGCTCTCGATGATTGGAGGCCGCTCGCACACGGTTGGCGAAGACCCCTCAGACTACGATAGCTTCGCCTTTCCGAAGGGTGAACAGATCCTGCAGGCGCGGGCGCCGCGCCGGGAGCAGGCCAAACCATTTACCTGGATGGATACGATACCGCTGATGCGCGAGGCCGCCGCTTCGACCGAGGCGAGGATCGAGCTCCACCAGCGGTTTGCCCTTCCCCTGGCTTGCCTGCTGCTGGCGCTGGTAGCAGTGCCGCTCGGCGTCTCGACTCGCAAAGGCGGCAAATCATCGGCCTTCGTGCTCACCGTGGTGATCGCGTTTTTCTACTACATGGGGCTGATCAGCCTCATCGGTATGGCGAAGCAGGGCAAGCTGCCGGTGATGGTGGCTGTCTGGACTCCGAACACTGTGCTCGCGATCCTGTCGGCCCTGCTGCTGATGCGCCTGGAGGACTCCGGCGATCGCGATTTCAGCGGCGCCGTACGCTCCCGCCTGGCCGATCTGTTCCGGTCGGTGCGGGGGCGTCTTCCGCCCGCGCCGCCCGCGGCATCGGGCCGCCCGACCAGTATTCCTCTGCTTCTGCAAATCATCGATACATATGTTCTCAGCAGCTTTTTGTTCTACTTTTTTGTTCTCCTGGCAAGCTTTGTCTTACTGACCCATGTATTCACTTTTTTCGAACTGCTCGGCGATATTGTGAAGAACGGCATCCCGATGTCCCGCGTGCTGACTTACCATGTGTTCCTGACGCCGAAGCTTATCTACGACGCGTCACCCGTCAGTGTCCTGGTAGCGGTCCTCATTACCTTTGGCGTCCTCAGCAAGAACAATGAAGTTACAGCCATGAAGGCCACCGGCATCAGCCTCTACCGTCTGTCGGTCCCGGTTCTCATTGCGAGCCTGGCGCTGAGCGGATCTCTGTTTGCTTTCGATCATTACTATGTGCCGGAGGCCAACCGCATTCAGGATGGTATCCGGAGCGAGATCAAGGGACGGCCCGTCCAAACCTATTTGCGGCCTAGCCAGACGTGGATTCGCGGCGAGGGATCTCGAATTTACTACTACAAGTACTTCGACCAGTCAGCCGATGTCATGTACGGCGTGACCGTCCTCGAGATGGAACCGGACACCTTCGAGCTGACCCGGCGCGTCTATGCGGAGCGGGCGCGCTGGGAGAGGTTGCTCAACGCCTGGGTATTCCAGGATGGCTGGAACCGCTCTCTGGACGGTGTTCATGTCACCGCCTTCGACAACTTCAGTGGAGAAACCCGCACTTTCCCGGGTTTCAGCGAGCCTCCGAACTACTTCCTCAAGGAAGTCAAGGAAGACCAGCAGATGAACTACTCCGAGCTGCTCTCCTACATCCGTGACCTTCAGCAGAGCGGCTTTGACACGGTGCGGCTGCAGGTACAGTTTCACCGCAAGTTCTCCGTGCCACTGTTCGCCCTCATCTTCGCGCTGCTATCGGTGCCGTTCGCCTTCGTCGCCGGACCGCGCGGGGGGATGGCGGGCGTTGGCGTGAGCTTCGGCGTGGCGATTGCATATTGGGCGGTGAACCAGCTCTTCCTGCAGATCGGAAACCTGAATCAGCTCCCTCCCATCCTGGCCGCCTGGTCGCCGGACGTGATCTTCACGCTCGTGGGCATGTACTTGTTCACGCACATGAGGACGTAGATGCCGCGGCGCAGCTTACTTCACCCGCCGGATCGCTGCGTCCGGGCGCATCGAGAACCAGCAGGCGATGGCGCCGGCGTTCAGCAATGACGCAATTCCGAAGTAGGCGAATGCGCCGCCGGTGAGGCCGAACAGGAAGGGGAAGGCGTAACTGCTCACTGCCGAGCCGATGTTGCCGACCATATTCATCGAACCGGACACCGCCCCTGAATTCTTGCCGCCGATGTCTATGCAGTAGGCCCAGCTCGGGCTGATCGTCATGTCGGCGCCGAACGTCGCAATGGCGAAGCAGATGACGGCCGCCATCGGGGTTTCCATGAAGCTCACCAGCAGGATCGCGCCGGCGGCGAGCGCGAAGCCGCCGATCGCCGGAATCCGGCGCGACCAGGCCCGAAGCTTCGAGTTGTAGAGCGAGTCCACCAGGAATCCCGCCACCCATTGAGCGGTAGCGCCCAAAAACAGGGGGATCATCGAGTAACCGGCGGCCTCGGTCAGGCTGAGTTCGTATCGTCGCTGCAAGTAGGGCAGCATCCAGGAGAGGCAGATGAAAAAGGTGAAGTTGCCGGCGAAATACTGGAACATGTTGAGCGCCATGGAGCGGGAACGGAAGACTTCGCCGAATGTGGGTTGGATGCCCGCTGTCTCCACTTGCACGACCGGGACTCGGGGATGATTCCGAAAGAACACTGCCCACAGCAGCCCCCAGATCAGTCCGGGCAGGGCTAGTACGTAGAAAGCGTTGCGCCATCCCCAGCCCTCCACCAACTGCGCCATCAAGGGAAAAGCGAACGCTGCGCCGAGCCGCGTGCCCGAAAACATGATGCCGTTGGCGCGCCCGCGCGAATTTACCGGCAACCAGTTGTAGATGGCTCGAGCCGCTCCGGGAAACGCTCCCGCCTCGGCGACGCCGAACAGGAAACGGACAATCCAAAGAACCTGAAAGCTTCTCACGACCCCGGTGAGCGCCGTAAAGAGACTCCAGACAGCGACGACAAGAGAAAGCTCCAGTCGCGGCCCGAAGCGGTCTGCAAACCAGCCCGAAGGAATTTGCGCCAGGGCGTATCCCAGCGCGAAGGCGCCGAACACGGCGCCCATCGCCTGGTCGGACAGCGAAAGATCGACCGCGATTGAACCCTTGGCCGAAGAAATAGCGGCGCGATCGATATAAGTGATCAGCGACAGGACGAATAGAGAGCCTACGATAAGATAACGAGCCATGACCAGAAGACCAGCGCGGCCTATGGACGGCGAGCATATCACACCGCGTGGGCTCTATAATCACAGTCGGGCTGCTGGCCGTGAGAAGGCAGAAATGACACCTGAAAAACTGAACATCGCCGTCTTCATCGACTACGACAACATCGAGATCGGCGTGAAGTCCACACTTCGCCGCGAATTCAATGTCACCGCGACGCTCGACGCACTCCGTGAGCGCGGCGACATCGTGGCGAAGTTTGCT
>CAYLSS010000071.1:0-3012 GCA_964385765.1 uncultured Solibacteraceae bacterium | reverse complement strand
CGGAGAACGCCGTGCAGATGGTCCAGCGCAATCCCTCCCCCCGCGGCGACAAAAACGCCGGCGACATCAACCTGGCGCTCGATGCGCTCGAAATGGCTTTTCGCCACGATCACATCGACGCCTTCGCCATCGTCAGCGGTGATAGCGACTTCAATCCCCTCGTCAACAAGCTGAAGGAGTACGGGAAGACCGTCTATGTGGTGGGCGGCAAGGCGTTCACCAGCAATATCCTCCAGCAGAATTGCCATGAATTCATCAGCTATGAATCGGTCATCGGGGAGCGAGTGCGAGCCGAGCCTGTTCCGAAGCAGGGCGCTGAGCAGCCGCCGGAGCAGAAACAGGCCACCAAGAAACGAAAGGCGAAGACGCTGGACCCGGCGCGAGCCATGCCGCTAATCCAGCGCTCTCTGCAGGCGCTCGAGAGGCGCAACGCAACCCCGCAGCTCGGCCTGCTGAAGTCCACGATGCTGCAACTCGACTCCCGGTTCAGCGAGCGCGATTACGGCGCTTCCAGCTTTTCCGCATTGGTGGAAAAGCTGCAAGAGGCCGGGTTGCTGCGCGTCAGCGGCAAAGGCGGGCAGGCGATCATTGAAAAGGGCCTCACCGAAAGCGCTGGGGCGGAAGTTGTGGGTGGCGAGGATGCTTTGCCGACACTTAGGGACCTGCTCGAAAATCACCGCCTGGATATCGAGGATGGCGTAACAGCGGACGAGCTCGAAGCCTGGGTCGCCGAGGAAGCGCCCGACTTCGATTGGGAAGACTACGGCTTCCAGACGTTCTCCGAGCTCTTGAATTTCGCCCAGGACAAGCTAGTGGTCCGCATTCAGCCCGATGAGGATAAGGGCTTGCTTGTCTACCTCGGCGAGGAGTTTTACCCCAGTGCGGCGGCCGAGGCCGAACGGGAGCGAAAGGCGGCCGAGGCTGAGGCGAAGAAGCATACGAGCGCCACGCGGAAGCGTGGCCCGGCAAAGGGCAAGCGGACCCGGCGCAAGTCAGCCGGAAAATCAGCAGGATGATATTGCGCTTCTCTCGGCGCTCCGGCTACACTTGCTCGCATGATTGAAAGACTCAAACCCGAAGGAACGCCCGTACCGCGCGGACCATACTCACCGGCGGTTCGCGCCGGCGACTTCGTTTTCGTCGCCGGTCAAGGGCCGATCAATCCCGATACGGACAAGATGGAACTGGGCGACATCCGTCATGAAACCCGGCTTGTTCTGAAAAACATCCAGCGGATCCTTGCAGCCGCGGATGCCACCATGGAGGACGTGGTGAAATGCCACGTCTATCTGGCCGACGGCGATGACTTCTACGCGATGAACGAAGTCTATGGCGAGTTCTTCGGCGAAGGCCGTCCGGCTCGTACCACAGTCGTGACGAAGTTCGTCGTGGAACCACAGATGAAGGTCGAAATCGACGCCATCGCGTATAAGCCGAAGGGGTAACGCGCTTGGATCGACGTCGCTTCCTCGCGGGTCTGGCGCTGCCACTGGCACGCGGCCGCCTGGGGTTGGCTGCCCAGGCAGCGCCTCCCGTCAAAATCACGCGCATCGAAAGCTATTGGTGGAAAGATCGCAACGACGCCCCGTTCTGGCCGCATTGGACCTGGATCCGTATCCATACCGATTCGGGCCACTGGGGATTAGGCGAGACTTATCCATACGGCGAGACCGAGGCGTCGCTGATCCACACGCAGGCGGCCCGATTCCTGCTTGGCAAAGACCCGCGGAACATTGACCGCATCTGGTCCGATCTCTATCACTGGTTCGACTACCGCATCATGGGCGGCGCCGAGATCCGGGTGATGAGCGCCATCGACCTCGCCCTGTGGGACCTGCTCGGCAAGCTGCTCGACGCTCCCGTCTACCGCTTGATCGGCGGCAAATCCAATCCGCGCATCCGCGTCTACAACACCTGCTTTCCGCTGCGACACGATTTCCGCAAGGAGCCGGAGAAAATCATGCGGGAGGTGATGGATCGCTACGGCGTCAAGGCGATCAAGATCTGGCCGTTCGATGAAGCGGCTCGCTGGCGCCGGCGGCAGTACATCGCGCCCGAGGACATGGAGGAAGCGCTTTATCCGGTCCGGAAGTTGCGCGATGAATTCGGTGACGAGATCGAGATCCTCATGGAATTTCACAGCAACTGGAATCTCACCGCGGCCATCCGGATCGCCAGGGCCCTCGAACCGTACCGTCCGATGTGGCTCGAGGACATGCTGATGCCTGGAAACTTCGAACAGTACCGCCGGTTGGCTGAAGCGACATCCATACCTCTCACCATCAGCGAGCGCATGGCCGGCCGGATGCAGTTCCAGCAGCTATTCGAGAGCCGCGCCGCGGGATTCGTCATGTTCGACCTCTGCTGGGCCGGCGGCCTGAGCGAGGCGCGCAAGATCTCGACCGCGGCTGAAACCTACCAGCTCCCGATCGCCCCGCACACTGCCGGAGGGCCTCTGCTGTTCTACGCCTCGAGCCACCTGACCACGGCGATGACCAACGTCTGGATTCAGGAAAGCTGCCAGCGATTCTACGAAAAGGACTGGCCCGAGATGCTGGAGAACCCGATCATGCCGTCCGAGGGCCACATCAGCGTTCCCGAGCTTCCAGGATTCGGCATGCAAGTGAAGCCCGAGGTGTGGGAGCACCCAATGGTTGTCCGGCGCGTCAGCGAGGCGTAGCTATCTGTCCGCCTTCCATCTGTTCATCCGGGCTCGAATATCTCTCAGGAATCGCGCCAATGACTGATCGTTTTGCGCCGCTCGGTTGAGGTCCATGGCGGAAACGATGTCTTCCGCGTACTCGGCGCCGCCGATTAGCGTACCCCTGCCGCTCGCGCGGATTTCGTCACGGAGCAGGCGCTTGTATTCCCCTTTCGCACGTCTCGTTTTTGGCACCGTGCATCCTCGTCCGAAGACAGACCTGAACGCGTCTGGATCGCTCAGCATCCATCGTTCGATGTGAGGTTCCGGAATCCCGTAAGACACGAGAGGCTCAAGCCTTGGATGACGAT
>CAYLSS010000070.1:0-9928 GCA_964385765.1 uncultured Solibacteraceae bacterium | reverse complement strand
GCGGATGAGAGCGTCGCCCGGTACCGCGTATGGGACGGCATCCGGGGGATCGATCTGCTGCAGTCGCTGCCGGAGGTGGATGGACAGCGCATCGGCGTGGCGGGTTGTTCGGGCGGCGGGACGCTGACAGCCTACATTGCAGCCGTCGACGAGCGCGTCAAGGTAGCCGCACCGGCCTGTTACATGAGTGCGTGGGAAGAACAGCTTCAGGGCGCCGGACCGCAGGATGCGGAACAGCAGTTTCCGGATCAGTTACTCGAAGGCATCAACCACGGGGATTTCATCATCGCCTTTGCTCCCAAGCCTTACCTGATGTGTAACACGACCGAGGATTTTTTCCCGATAGCCGGAGCGCGGCGGACCCTGAAGGAAGCGCAGGGCATCTACGAGATCTTCGGGGCAGGGGAGAAGATCGATCAGTTTGTCGGTCCCGGCGGCCACGGGATGCGGCGGGACACGCGGGAGGCTATCTATGCATGGATGAACCGCTGGCTCAAGGGCGCCTCAGAGGTACGCGTTAGCGAGCCCGAACACACGATCGAGCACGATGAGGACCTGTATGTGACGGAGACGGGCCAGGTGGCGACGTCGCTCGGCGGCGAGACGGCGAGCACATGGAACATGAAACGCTTCTCGGAGATCGAGCCGAAGCGTGGCGACCTGGCGAGTTCGGCCGGAGTGGACCGTTATCGGCGGCAGGTTCGCGAAGCTGTCGTGAGGCTGACCCGATTTCAGAAGCCCGAGGGATCGCTCAATGCCCGTGTTCATGCGCGGATCGAGCGAGATCACTATCAACTGGAATTACTAACCTATGATACGGTACCCGGCCGCTACGTTCCGGCCTATCTCTGCACACCCACAGGCTCGAGAGCAAGGCGGCAGGCGGTTGTGTCTGTCGACGACCGCGGGAAGGAGGCCGCGTTCGAGGAAGGAGGGGACGCGGATGAGCTCTGCTCGATGGGATACACGGTGCTGGCCCTGGATATGGCCGGAACCGGTGAAACAGCGCCGAATGGACGTAGTTACTCGAGCGAGTGGTTCGGATCGGACAGCATCACCTGGCTCGCGCTGATGACCGGCCGTACGCTGGTAGGGCTTCGGATGGCCGATATTGTTCGGGGATTGGATTTCCTCGGCGAAAGGGACCTGCTGGCCGGGGGGAACGCCATCGGCTTCGCGCGGGGCAAGGCGGGAGTGGTTCTGCTGCATAGCGCCGCGGTGGATACGCGTTTTTCCAAACTCATGCTGGAGGATCCGCTGGTTTCCTACCAGGCCATCGCCAGGACCCCCATTCACCGGCGGGTGTTCGGTTCGATCGTTCCCGGGGTCCTGGACGCGTATGATCTCGAGGACCTGGCGGTGGCGGCGGCGCCGAGAACCGTCGCGTTGGTAAATGTTCGGTCGCCACTCGGATCCCTTATGCAGACAAGAGAAGTTCGCGGGCACTACCGGCACGCGGCCGCGGCTTATGAAGCATTGGAGGCGACGGATCGATTCCGTATCGGCTTGCGGCGCGAGGGAGAGAGCCTGAGCTCGGCGTATTCCGAGATCGAGAAGTGAGATGAGGCAGATCACATTCGCGGCGCTGCTGCTAGCGGGAACGCTTATGGTTGCGCCGGGTCAGGCGGAGGAAGTACGAACAGTCCGCGACTTCGGCGCCGCCGGTGACGGGCGGCAGGACGATACGGAAGCATTCGAGCGGGCCGTCAGGTCGGGGGAAGGCGCGGTGCGGCTGACACGCGGCCGCTATCGGCTGACGAAAACCATCACGATCGATTTGGACGAAGCGGGTCCGATGTCGGTGGTTGGCGATGGGACGGCAACGGTGGTGATGGAAGGAGCGGGTCCGGCATTCCGGTTCCTCGGCACGCACGGCGGGACCGCCAATCCCGCTACGGTTGAGGAGAAGGTCTGGCTTCGGCAACGGACGCCCGTGGCAGATGGCTTCGAGATTGTCGGTGGCCATGCCGAAGCGGTCGGAATCGAACTGCAGGGTACGATGCAGGCGACCCTCACGCGACTTGTCGTTCGCCGGGCGCTGCACGGGATCCGGCTGACGGGCCGGAACCGCAACGTCCTTCTTTCCGAGTGCCATCTCTATGAGAATCGCGGCGCCGGCGTGCTGATGGAACGGCTCAACCTGCACCAGGTGAACATTTCGAACTCGCACATCAGCTACAACGGCGGGGGCGGCGTGGTGGTGCGGGAAAGCGAGGTCCGCAATCTGCACATCGGGACCTGCGACATCGAGGGCAACATGGATCCAGAGGGCGAACCGACGGCCAATGTACTGATCGACGTCCGAAGCGGCAGCGTGCGGGAAGGCGCCATCGTCGGCTGTACGCTGCAGCACAATCATGATTCGCCGGATTCAGCCAACGTACGCCTGATCGGCAATGCCAGGGAACCGCTGAAGGCGGGCTACTTCTCGATCGCGGACAACGCTCTCAGCGACGTGATGGTCAACGTCCATTTGAAGAACGTCCGCGGCGTTTCCGTGATCGGAAACTCGTTCTGGAAAGGATATCGCCACGATCTGCTGGTGGAGGGGAGTTCGAACGTGGTGGTCGGTCCGAACGTGTTCGATCGCAATCCGGACTATGATCCGGCGGACAGCAGGAACGGTATCGTGTTCCGTGATTCTTCGGATTGCACCTTGACTGGAATCCATGTGAACGGAAGCCGAGCGCCCGGGGCGGCCCTGATTTTCGAGAGGTGTTTGCGGATGAATGCGAGCGGGGCGACGGTGCTCGGTTTTCGGGGTGCGGGAGTGTGGTTCGACCGGACCGCGCAGTCGCGGTTGTCGAACTCGCTGATCCATGCGGCCGACGATGAGCAGCCGCCGGTGAAGGTGACCGGGGGGCGGTTCAACGCCATCGCCGGCAACTCGTGGTCGGGGGAGCCCGAGGTCGAAGATGGGACGGCGGTATTGGACGGCAACCGTCCGCTGGAGCCGTAGGGCCGATGCGCCCAAATGGGTGGAACGGATTGGAGATGATGGTGTTCATGAAACAATGCTGCGTGGTTGGCTTGATGTTCCTGGTTTGCGCTCCGCTGCCGGCCGAAGAGTCGTTTCTGGTCCGGTTTGGCGTGGGCGAAGCGAGCGAGCGCGACTGGAGCGGGTCAGTGAGTGTCCGCGGCGGTCGGTTGGCCGATTTGAAGGGCTGGGAGTTCGACGAGGGCGAGAGCGTTTCGCCCGGTTCGGCAAGTTGGCAAACAGCCACGCGCCAGGAAGAGTACTGGCATTCTCCGTGGGAGAGGAGCCTGTTCGGGACCAAGCGGCAAACGAAGCTAAGCGAACGCGGCGTGGTGCTGGCAGTGGAGATGGATGGTCCGGGAACGGTCGCGGTGCAGACGGCGCAGGGTTCCTTCGAGTTCGCGCCGGCGGCGATGTCGTGGGATTCGCCGCAGACTTTTCTCGGCGGGTCGGTGGTGGTTAGCCGGGCGCCGTCATCGCGCCGGATCGAGGGCGCGGGCGCCGAGGACTACGTGGCCGTGCTGGTGGCGCGCGACGGAAACGAGTGGGTAGCCTACCAAACGTATAAGGACGAAGGCGACCGGCTGTGGGTACGGCGCGGCGACGAGCCCCCCCATGCGCTGACTGGCAGTGACTCGGACCTGTTTCAGGTGAGGCTGGCCGAGGGCCGTGACGGGACGGTGTGGGCGGTGTGGTCCGAGCAACGGAACGGCAACTTCGACCTGTTCGCGCGCCTGTGGCGCGATGGCTCGTGGAGGCCAATCGACCGGCTGACGACGGCGCCCGGATCCGACATCTTTCATGATCTGGCCGCCGATTCAGAGGGCCGGCTGTTTCTGGTTTGGCAGAACATGGACGGACCGGCTTCCGATGTCTACTTCAAGCGGCACGACGGGCGGGAGTGGAGCGATCGGGTCAGGGTCAGCGAGTCGCCGGCGAATGACTGGGAGCCGTCGGTGGCTTCTTCCGCCGACGGCAGGGTCGCGGTGGCTTGGGACAGCTACAGCGAAGGCAACTACGACATCTATCTGCGCTTTTTTGAGAACGGACACTTCGGCGACACGACCACGGTGGCCGGTACCGAGTGCTTCGAGGCGCGGCCGCAGGTGGAGTTCGACAGATCCGGCAGGCTGTGGCTCGCCTGGGAGGAAGGCGATCCGCAATGGGGCAAGGATTATGCCAACGAGATTCGAAACGCCGGCATGGGCCTGCTGATGCGCCGGCAGGTCCGGGTGGCGGTTTACGACGGCGGCCGGCTGCGGCAGCCCAAGGGCGATCTTGCCGAAGTCCTGCCGCTCGAGTTTCGCGCGGTGTTTGTGCATCCCAGGCTCGTGCTGGACGAAGCGGGCGCGCCGTGGATCTTCTTCCGATACCGAACGAACACGCCGGTTCGGCGGGGAGAGACGTTCCGCAGCATGTGGCGGATGGGAGGGTCGAGCTTTCGGGACGGCAAGTGGTCGCCGTTGGTCCGCTTTCCGGAAGGGTACGGCCGCATCGATGCCGGGACGGCGGTCTGCGTGCGTCCGGGCGGAGATTTGGGAGTGTACTGGGTGAGCGATGGTCGGCAGTTTCCGCATGGCTTCCCTGACGAGCAGGATCTTTACACCGCGACGATTGCGGGCGCCGGAGGGACCAACGGCCGTCCGCCTCTCGAAGACTTCCGTTTTCCGATGGTGAAGTTTGCCGCGGTTCACCCGAACGAAGCTGCCGATGTGGAGCGACTCCGGACCTACCGCGCGACGGTGGACAACAAGACTTACCGGATCGTGCGGGGCGACATGCACCGCCATACAGACATATCGTGGGACGGCAACCGCGATGGCTCGCTGGTCGACGCTTATCGCTATGCGCTCGATGCGGCGGCGCACGACTATCTCGGAGTGGCTGACCACAATGCCGGCGAAGACATCGAATATAGCTGGTGGATGACGCAGAAATCCGTCGATCTTTTGTCGATCGCAGGCAGATTCGCCCCGCTTTACGGATACGAGCGGAGCCGGCCATGGCCGAGCGGCCATCGAAACGTCATGTTCGCGCAGCGGGGTATTCCGGTGCTATCGCACACCAAGGCGGAACTCGTGGACAACGAGAATACCAGCGTGGATCATCTCTACCGCCATCTACGAGCCACGAAGGGAATTGTTATGTCGCACACGTCGGCGACGGGGGCGGGCACGGACTGGCGAGACAGCGACCCGGAGGTCGAGACGCTGATGGAGATCTACCAGGGATACCGGACGAGTTACGAGCATGAGGGCGCTCCGAGGTCAGCGGAGCGGGGCGGCCGGCCGGCGGGGTTCGTTTGGAAGGCGTGGGAAAAGGGAATTAAGCTGGGTCTGCAGTCGAGTTCGGACCATGTTTCCACGCATGCGTCTCACGGCATGATCTACGTCGAAGAGGTGACGCGCGAATCGATCCTCGACGGGATCCGAGCGCGCCGGGCATATGCCGCGACCGACAATATTCTGGTCGATTTCCGTGTCAACGGGACGCTGATGGGCGCGGAGATCTCGGCGCGAGGGAAGCCGAAGCTGAAGGCGAGCATCGTGGGAACGGGTCCGATCGGCAAGGTGGAGGTCATCCGCAACAACGAGTACGTTTACACGCAGCCCGGTGGAGCAGCGAAGCTGGAGTTCGAGTATGTGGACAGTGACCCGCCGGCGGGCGAGAGCTTCTATTACATACGCGTCGAGCAGGAGGATGGCGAGCTGGCATGGGCATCGCCGGTTTGGGTGACGGTCGAGTAAGGTGAAGTAAGGGCCGGCGGACAGGAGGTGAAGATGTTTGGTTGGGGGAAGCGAAAGCGCAGCGGGGCGATGCTTCTTCTGGTTTTGGCATTCTGGACGGCGCCGGTGGCGGCCGCGGGTCCAAACTTCATCATTATCTTGGCTGACAACCTGGGTTACGGCGACATTGGCTGTTTCGGCTCGTCACTGCATCGGACGCCAAACATTGACCGCATGGCCGAGGAAGGCATGAAGCTGACCGGATTTTACGCCTCGAGCGGCGTCTGCACGCCATCCCGGGCGAGTCTGATGACCGGCTGCTACCCGCGCCGGGTGGGCTTGCACTACACGGACCGCGGCCGACAGGTGCTTCGTCCCGTCTCGCCTTACGGGCTCAACCCGGATGAAACGACAATCGCCGAGGTGCTGAAGCAAGCGGGCTACGCCACGGCCATCATCGGCAAGTGGCATCTCGGCGACCAGCCGGAATTTCTGCCGACGCGCCAGGGTTTCGACTACTATTACGGCATTCCCTACAGCGACGACATGGTGGGCGCTAAAAGTCTGCCGGGCGAGGAGATCATCTGGCCGCCGCTGCCGCTGATGAGGAATGAGCGGGTGATCGAAGCGCCGGTGGATCGGAAGCTGCTGACCCGCCGTTATACGGAGCAAGCGATCGAGTTCATCACCGAGCATCGCGACAAGCCATTCTTCGTCTACCTGCCGCACGCCATGCCTGGCTCGACGCGCGCGCCGTTCGCCAGCGAGCGCTTTCGCGGCAAGTCGGCAAACGGACCTTGGGGCGATTCGGTCGAGGAGTTGGACTGGTCGACGGGCGAGATCATGGCGGCGATCGAGCGCCTCGGTCTGGACGACAACACGCTCGTCGTCTGGACGTCGGACAACGGGGCGCCCCGGCGCGATCCGCCTCAGGGCCGCAACGCGCCGTTGGGCGGCTGGGGGTACACGACCGCGGAGGGTGGCCAGCGCGTCCCGTGCGTGGTGCGTTGGCCGGCCAAGGTGCCTGCCGGTTCGGCGTGCAGCGCGTTGACCACCACCATGGACCTCCTGCCAACGCTCGCTCACCTGGCCGGCGCGGACTTGCCGGAACGGACCATTGACGGAAAGGATATCTGGCCGCTGCTGGCGGGAGAAACGAACGAGTCACCGCATGAGGCCTTCTATTATTACTACTGCCCCCAACTGCAGGCGGTCCGGTCCGGCCAGTGGAAGCTCGCGCTTCCGCTCGACGAGAAGTGGATCAGCTTTCGCGGTAAGACCGAGCCGAGTCCGGCGACGCTCTATGACGTGGTCGCCGATCCCGGGGAAACCACCAACCGGGCCCAACAGCATCCGGACGTGGTTCGCCGGCTTCTGGAATTGGCTGAGCAGGCCCGGGCCGAGTTAGGGGACGTGGACCGTCCGGGCGCCGGCCAGCGGCCGGTTGGCCGGGTAGAGGATCCGCGACCGCAGGTGAAGTAGCGGAATTGTCAGTTTCGCGCACTTCAGGGATGAGCGGCTCGGACCTTGCTGTCGCGCGCTACAATGCTGCCAATGAGAGGCAAGCCGTTGGGTGCGATATCACTTGTTCTATTCCTGCTGGCCGCGCTTCCCGCGCCGGCACAGCAGGATGACTCGCTTTTGAGCCAGCTTCAAAAACATCGGTCCGGGACTGCTGTCTGGTGGGTCGGACATAACGGCTGGCTCGTGAAGTCGGATGACTTCCTGATCGCGACGGATCTTGTGCTGGTAGACAAGAACCTGATTGGGCCGCCTCCGATATCGGCACTGGAGCTGGCCGGTGAGCTCGATGTATCTTTCGTGACCCATTGGCACGGTGACCACTTCCATCGGGAGACATCGCGAATCCTGGCCGAAGAGTCCGATTGCTTATTCGTGATGCCCGCCAACTGCCTCCCGATTGCTCTCGAGATCGGCATCCCGCGCAATCGCATCCGGGTGGCGGTTCCGGGCGAGGCAATGGAGGTTGGGAAGGCTTCCGTCCGGCCGCTTCGCGCACTTCACGGGAATCGGCGATTCGCAGTCTATGAGAAGGCAAACCTGCAGGACTGCGGGTACCTGGTCGAACTGAACGGGCGGAGCTTCCTGCAGCCGGGAGATTCGGTCCTGCTCGAAGACCACCTCTTTCTGGATCACGTCGACGTACTGTTCTTTTCGCCCACCGAGCACAATACGCACATTGATCGATCCGTCATCCTGATTAACGAACTCGAACCGGACTATATCCTGCCGCAGCATCGCGACACGTATCGGGTAACGCAGGAGAACCGGTTCTGGACCAACGGATACGCCGCGGAGGTCAAGCTCCTGCTCTCTCGGAATTTGCAGGAACGCTACCACATCCTCGAGCACGGCGAGCGGCTCCGTATCGAGTAGGTTCGACTACATCATGGCGCAGACTACCGGGTGACGCAGATTGAAGCACGGATGGGCTTTCGGGACTTGGAAGCGGTGAACCATCAAGATAAAGTGATTTACTGATTCCCATGGAGATATTGATGCGAAGACTCCTGTTTCTGATCGCAGTTGTAACTCAGTTCACCTGGGCGGCCGGGACCCCCGGTCCGTTCGGGATTCTCAGCTTGCCGGATAGCTACGAAAGCCACCGCGTCACGTTCCGGCAGCCGATTAGCCACACCGGCGAGACGACCGTGGCGCAGATGGCGGGTGAGGGCTGCCTGCGTCACTTCTGGCTTACGATCGCCGGCATCCGGAATGACCCGGTGCAGGGGATGAGGCTCACGCTTCGCATATACTTCGACGGTTCGGAGGAGCCGCAGGTCAAAGTTCCCGTGGCGCCGTTCTTCGGAATCCATCATGCGCACGAGGCGAAGTATCTCAACTCGCCGTTCCTGCAGGTGACCGGCCGGAGCGGGTTCAATAGCTACTTCCCGATGCCGTACCGGAACGGGATGAGGATCACGCTCCAGAGTGAGGGTCCGGAAGACATCATGATCTGGTTTCAGGGCGACTACCACCGCTATGCGACGGGCGCCCTCACCGAGCCGCTGCGCTTCCACGCCGTCTACCGGCGGGTGAACCGGGCGCAAGGCTACGGCGAGCCCTACCATCTCGGGCACGGACGGGGCCGGGGAGTAATTGCCGGCGTAACGCTGGGCCTGCGCTCCTTTGATCGGCGTGACAGATGGTATCACTGCGGCGGCGATTTGCTCCTGCTGGACGGGGACACCGATGACGCCCATCTGCTGAGCGGGATCGGCGGAGAGGACTTCTTTGGAACGGCGTGGGGGCAGGAGGTCTTCTCGAACGGGTCGATCGGCACGCCGTACTACGACGAGCCGCCTGACGCGCCGGAACATGAGCCGCGCGTTTCATTCGCCGCATACCGATTCTTCGATCGGGATCCGGTGGCGTTTTACGAGTCATTCAGCTACGACTTCGGCGCGCTGGAGAATGACATGTCGAGCGTTCTGTACTGGTATCAGGAAGGTGAGGCGATGCCGGTGACGAAGCTGCACTCGATGGAGGATCGGCTTCCGCAAACCCTCGTGCCAGAAGGCAAGTACGACGTGCCGGTAGAGGGTGGTCTTGCATGGAACCTCTGCGGACCGTTCTCCTGCGAGAGCAAAGCCGAATTCGACAGGCGGGAGTTCCCCGAGGAGGGAATCGACTGGAACCAAACCGCTCCGGCCGACTTTGGTCAGTACGCGGAGGCGGTGCGCCGCGGCTTTGCGCAGCCGGCCTGGCGCGCTGGGTGCGCGACGTCGGGTCGATCTTCCATTTCGTGGACGTCACACCGTACTTCCGGTCGCGCATGAAGACGAACGGCGGCTTTCCGGTGGATACGAGCGCCTATGCGCATACCACGCTCGAATCCGCATCGGCGCAACGGGTTCACGTGCGGGTCGGCCACGACGACTGGTTCAAGCTCTGGGTCAATGGCGATCTGGTCTACGAAGGTGAAGAGCTGAACGGCTTCCAGACGCGGGAGATCCAGGTCCCGCTCGAAGTTGGTTCCAACGAAGTGCTGGCCAAGATCGCGAACCGCGACAACAGCAACTTCCGCGCGTGGGTGTTTCTCCTGGATCCTGCCATTTAGTTAGGAAAGTTTCGGAATTCCCATCCCGGCGTCCACCGCAATGACGGCTCCGTTCACTTCGGTGGCGAGCGGGGAGCACAACCAGAGAAAAGCGTCGGCGACGGCTTCGGGAGGAGAGAGTCTTCCGGCGGGAATCAGGCGGTC
>CAYLSS010000069.1:9764-10020 GCA_964385765.1 uncultured Solibacteraceae bacterium | reverse complement strand
GCAGACGGTCGAGGCGGAGTTGGAGGAGCGTCGAGGCAGTCTGGCGGGGGCCCGAAACCAACTCGAAGAGTTGCGGCAGGAGACGTCTCAGTTGCGGGCGCGGAAGCAGTCTCTCGACGAGATCCTCTCGCACCGCGCCTACACAACCGATTCGGTGAAGCGGTTCTTCACCGCGGTCGAACAGGGGCGGCAGCGGGAGGTCGAGCCGCTTGGCGTTGACCGCATGATTGTGGAGTCGATGCACCGTACGCACATG
>CAYLSS010000069.1:0-9754 GCA_964385765.1 uncultured Solibacteraceae bacterium | reverse complement strand
ACTTCATCGATGTCGACCCGGCGTACGAAAAGGCCGCCGAGGAGTTTCTCCACGACGAGCTGGAATACATTGTTGTCAAGAATTGGGAGCAGGCGGGTCGCGGTGTCGAGCTGATGCGGCGGGAACTGGACGGGCGGGCGACATTCCTGGTGCATCCGGAGCCTGGCGTTGCCATCGAGGGGTGTTGCAAGGAGCCCCCTTTGGGACCGGAAACCGGCATTGCCACGCGACTTTCGAGCGTCCTGCGGATGACCAACGGGCTGAGTCACGCACCCACGGAACTGGTGCCGCGCATCGCCCGTTGCCTGATCGCCGAAGATGCGGCCGCGGCCCAACGCCTGGCGCAGCAATATCCCGATTTCTTCTTCCTGCTACCCGACGGTGTCTGCTATCACGGATTCGCGATCTCCGGGGGCAAGAAGACCGTTGGTGGTCCCCTGGCTCTCAAGCGCGAGTTGAGAGACGTTACGGCAACGCTGCAGCGCCGTGAAGGGGAGCTCAAAACAGCGCAGGAACGCGTGGCCGCGCTGGAAGCCGAGATCGGGAGGCTGAACGACCGGCTGGAAACGCTTCGCGCCGAGCAGCAGAGTCACGAGAAGGAAGTAGTGGCCATCGAGGCCGAGACGCGGAAGCTCAACGAGGAGCACGCGCGAGCCGAACAGCGACGCTCGCTGGCCGGCGGCGAGCTCGAACGGCTGTCGAATGAAAAGGAGCGCTCGCTGGCGCGTCGCGAAGAGTTCCGTACGCAGATTGAAGAAAAAGAGAGCGCGCGGCTGGCCGAGGAAAAGGCGCTCGAGGATTCGCGGCAGCAGTTCGAAGAGTTGCAGGCGCAAGTGGCGCGGCTCACTGAGGAGCATTCGGGCTTGCGGGTCGAACTGGCTGAGCGCGAGGAACGGCGGCGGGCGGTCCACCTGGCCCGGCAGCGGCTGGAGGCCCAGAAGACGGAGATCGAGACACGCCGTTCCGATGTGCGGAAAGAGCTCGAACGGCTGGGAGTGGAGCGTGCGCGGTTGCTCGAGGACAACATCGAGCGGGACGAAAAGGCCGCGAAGCTGGCCGATGAACTGGCGTCGGCTGAACGCGCCACCGCCGAGTTGGATGCCGAAGTGGGCGGACTCCGGGAGCAGCTCACCGAGATGGACGAGACGCTCAAGCGGCTGCGCGGCGAGGTGCAGGAGGCGCAGGAGCGCCGGTCGCAAGTGGAGGTGGCGCTCGCCGAACGCCGGTCTGACCGGAAACACCTCGAAGAGACCTGCATCAAGGAGCTGCGGCTGACGCTTCCCGACCTGGCTGACGCGGAGCCGGAAGAACTGGATGAGGAGGCGCTCGCCGAAGCCGAGCAAAGCTATGAGCGACTGAAGGCGCGCATCGAGAACCTCGGAGCGGTGAATCCGGCGGCGCTCGAGGAGTACGAGGAGGCCAGACAACGCTATGACTTCCTGAATGCGCAGCGCCAGGACCTGCTCGACTCGATCCGCGACACGGAGAAGGCGATCAAGGAGATCGACACCGAAACCAAGCGCCGTTTCGACCACGCCTTCGAGGCGATCAACGAAAACTTCCGGCACACCTTCCAGACGCTGTTCGGGGGCGGCTCCGGTGAGATGAGACTGGCCGATCCGGCCAACCCCGGGGAAAGCGGCATCGACATTGTCGCCTCACCGCCCGGCAAACGCCTGCAGAACGTACTGCTGCTCTCCGGCGGCGAAAAAGCGCTCACGGCGCTCTCACTCTTAATGGCGATTTTTCAATTCCAGCCCAGTCCCTTCTGTATCCTTGACGAGGTGGATGCGCCACTGGACGAGGCGAACATCCAGCGGATGCTCCGCTTGCTCAAGGGAATGGCGGGGCAGACGCAATTCGTGGTGATCACGCACGCCAAGACGACCATGCAGGCGGCGGAGTCGCTCTATGGCGTCACCATGCAGGAGCCAGGTGTTTCCAAGCTCGTCTCGGTGAAGTTTCAGCCGCTTCCCGAGACACCGGTCGCGACCCGGCAGGCAGTGGTCGCTCGTCCGTCATAGCAACGCTTGCCTGCGTGGCCCGGGATCCCGCCAGTCCCGGTCCTCCCTGCCAAAAAGGGGGTGACGAAGATACCCGACCCTTTCGTCGCCCCTCCCGCCTGGTACAAATAATTCTGTCAACATTGACGCTTTTCATTCGCTGAGAAGAAAGAGGAGGAGTCGGAGGGGCAAGAAAAAAAGGACAACCGGGACTGCGGAAGAGGCCCGGTTGTCACAGCACCAGGGGTTTGGGGGAAGACTCGCGCAGCCTGCTTGCGGCAATCCGCGCCAGCCCTTCATCCTTCACCCTTTAAGGCGTAAATCAGGCAAGGGACGGATCATTGGACGTGAAAAAAGATTATGAGAGCGGAGGATTGAAAGCACGAACGGTCATGGCTCGACCCTGGATTCAGTCATGCTGAATCAGTGGAATCGGATCCGGGCACGTTCGGCAGCGCGCCCGGGACAGCAGGCGCCGTTGGCCCGTGGCTAGTAGTTGACCGGCTTGATTATGCCGCAGGCGGCGCGGGACCCGCCGGCGCAGCCCTTTGCCTCGCCTTCGGGGCAGTAGGTGTCTTTGTCGTCGTGGATAATGAAGGCGCTGCCGTTGTCGTCGAAAACACTCAGCGGCCCATCGGAGAGCGTCACTCGGGTGGTGACGGTCTCCATCACCGCCCAACCGTTGCGACTTTCGATATTGATGAGATCGCCCATGTGGAACGGATGGTTGCCATCCGGGCTGGGGTTGGAGTTCGGGCCGGGATCGAAGTGTCCCTGGGCGTCACCGCACGGGGAGCACTGGGCATTCTCATGGATGTGGACAGCGTGCTTGCCTTCTTTGAGGCCCTCCACCTCGAGACGGATCTTGACGGCCTTGATACCCTCTTCGCTGAGTTCTTCGACCAGGGTTGCCTTGCCGGAGATCTTCTCGCCGCTGCGACAGGCTTGAATAGCGGCTTCAGCCAGTTTCGGTTCGGCGGCGGCGAGCAGAGCCGCGCCGTACACGGTCAAAATCGCAATGGACGCGATGCGCTTCATTCAGTTTCCCTCCAAGTGATAGACGTGATGCGGTTGTCTAAACGATGCCCAGTATCTCTAGTGTACGATTCGGAAATGTCCGGAGCAAGAAACGGCGTGCCGTCCAGCCGTCGAGCGGGATCAGAGAATCCAGCTAGACGTATTCCCAGTCGCGGAGCCACCGGTAGTGGGGGCGCAGGTTGGTCCACATGTGGCGGCCGAAGGATTCGAGCTCGGCGCGTTCGGCCAGGTCGAGTTCGCGGCGCTCTTTGATGGCGCGGACCATGTTGTCGACCTGGTGTGTGTTGATAAGCCCGGGAATCGGCGCCGTGATGGCCGGGTTACTTAAGATGTAGCGGATGGCCATCCGGGCGCGCCGGTCATCCTCTTCGCGGTGTTGGTTGTCGAGTGCGCTGTTGCCGACAAAAAGGGAGTTGTCGGCGAACGGCTTGATGCCGAACACGCCCACTTGGTGCTTCTGGATGACATCGAAGAGGCTGTGGTTGGGCATCCGTTTTGTAGCGGCGGTGTAGGGGAAGAGGACCGCTTCGATCTGCTCGGGGTACTGCCTGATCAGGGAGGCGAGCCAGGTCCGGTTGTGAGTGGAGACGCCGCCGACACGGATCTTGCCGGCCTGCCTGGCCTTGTCCAGGGCGGCAACAGCACCTTGCTCGACGCGGCGCAGTTCGGAGAGGCTGTCGATGCGCGTCATGGGCAGGGAGATGCGCCAGAAGTCGATGTAGTCGAGTCCGGCCTCCTTCATGCCCTCCTCGAGGCCGCGAGTCAGGGCGTCCGCCGTTTGGAACTCCTTGAACCGCGATTCGCGGACATGCCACGAGTAACCGAAGTACATCCGGTCGCGGCGGCCCCGGAGCGCCTTGGCATAGGCGAGAATTTCGGGACCGGCGCAGGCGTCGACGTAGTTGATGCCCGCTTCGATGCAGCGGCTGACCACTGCGGTCCGGTTGGCAGTGAAGGCGGCGTTGTTGACGTTGTCGAAGTCCTGCTTGTTGTAGCCTTCTCCGACGAACCCGGCGCCGAGCATTGTCTCGAGGCGTTTCCAGTGCCCGCCGAGGCAGACGGCGGACACCATGATACTCCATGTCAGGGTTGTAGTTGAGGATCCGGGAGGTATCCGATTCCTCGGCTTTCGCGCCGGCGCCGATGACAGTCGCCCCAGCCGCCACGGCCGCGGTTTTGTTGAACGTACGCCGGGTAAGGTGAGCCATATCAATTCCTTTCAGGCCTGAAAGTCGACAATATTGTACACCCGGAGGCGGAGATGAGGGGAGAAAAATCGGCCCATGCGAGAGCTCATGCCTCGTCGGGGTTTGGCAGGCCTTCATCGCCGGCGAGGAAGTAGGCGATCCGGCGGGTGGTGGGGGAGCGTTCGAGCACGAAGATGACACCCATTGTCAGGGGCACGGACAGGAAGACGCCGGTGGCGCCGAAGATCCAGCCCCAGAAGACGAGCGAGAAAAGGATGAGGACGACGGGCAGGCCAAAGCGCAATCCCAACAGGCGGGGTTCGATCACGTTCCCGAAAACGAGGTTCGCCAGCAGGAACACGCCAAGGGTCAGCAAAGCCTTGAGGATTCCGAAAGTGATCAGCGCCAGGACCGCGGGAATGATGGCTGCAATCACGGATCCGACTTGTGGGATGTAGTTCAGGATCATCGCCACCAAGCCCCACAAGATTGGATACGGCACTCCGATCACGCCGAGCAAGACGCCTGCGGTTACTCCGGTACCGATCGAGGCTATCGTGCGGATGAGGAGGTAGCGGTAGATCATAGTGGTGAAGCGCTCCATGGTAACGTCGAGCCGGGCGCCGGGACGGGCGAGCTTCTGGAGGCGTCGCTGGATGGCTGGAGCGTCAAGGAGGGCGTAGGTGGCGATGATCACGACGAAGAAGGTCTGGATGATGCTTCCGCCGAGGCTGCCGGCGACGCGGGCGACGAAGCCCATAATGTCCTGCGGCTGGAGGAACGAACCCAGAATCTGTGGAGGCAGCTCGACGCCGATTCGCAGGAACAGATCGACGAGGAAGACCTTGAGTTCCTGGAAGCGCGCCTCGTAGGCCAGAAGTCCTTGGGCGACGTTCGTCAGTCCGGCCCCAACCATGACAATCACCGCAGCTACAAGCGAGACAATGCAAAGCACGACGACGATGGCCGACAGCACTCTGGGTACCGAGTGCCGCTCGAGGAAGGTCACCGGTTTCGAGGCGACCAGTGCCACGAAGGCCGCCTGAAGGAAGGGAATCAGGATCGACGAGATCCCTTGCAGGATGATGACGAGGATGCCGACCGCGACGAGAGCGGCCAGGAAGCTCAAGACGGGCGTCGCGATGGGAGTCTGGGCGGGAGCCTCCACGGGAGCAGCCGGGGTTTTAGAGTCTTGCTCAATCATCGACTACCACCTCTCATCATAGCGAGTTGCAATCCGCCGGCCATCCGGTTGAAGAAATGCAGCTCGTGGAGCGCCGGCGGCGGACTGAGTTGCCGCGCGGCGTCTGGCCGCTTTATTGCGCCGGGATGGGCGGCGCCGGCTAAAGCGTCCGGCGCTACCGGCCGATTCTGCAAGGTAGGGTCAAGGGATAGAGGGTCGACTGTGCGCGTGAAGAACACCACCCGGAACACGGTGCTCGCCGAGAAGACCGGCGTCGCCAATACGAGCGCCAAGCGCCGGCAGGGCTTGCTGAAACATTCGTCACTGCCCAAGGGGGAAGCGCTGTGGATCGCTCCGTGCGAAGCGGTTCACTCATTTTGGATGAAGTTCCCCATCGATGTCGTCTACCTGAACAAGCAGAAGAAGGTGCTGAAGGTGAGGCACAACCTCGTCCCGTGGCGGCTGTCGGCCTGCCTGCTGGCCCATTCCGTGCTCGAGCTGCCCGCCGGCATGGCCGCGGAAACGCTGACGTCGAAGGGCGACCAACTCGAGTTCGATCGCGACTAGATTCGGCCTCCCGCATGGAACTATCGCGTCGCTTCTCTCGTATGCGAAAACGAAGAGGAGATTGCGATGTACTGTACACAGTGCGGCGTTGAACTGTCCGAAGAGTTCAGATACTGCCCGCAATGCGCTGCGCCGACCGGCAAAGCTCCGGATGCCCGGGAACCGTCACGTCACCGCCCTCTGGTGCGGCGGATGCGCGACAAGGTCATCGGCGGGGTCTGCGCCGGTTTTGCGGACTTTCTCAATGTCGAGGTGACATTGGTTCGCATCGTCTGGCTGACGGTGGCCGTGTTTACAGGGGTGGGCTTCATCGCATATCTCATCTGCTGGATTGTCATGCCACGCGATTATGACGTGGCCGTGGCGACACCGCCGGAGCACGAACAAGCCGTGGCGGAGTCTCCGGCATCCGGGCAGAGCTCGCCGCAACCGTCCCCAACGGAGGAAGCTTCCCCGGCAGACTCCGGGCAGAGCGCCGCGGCGCCAGCGGCGTCGGATGAGGATTCCAAACCACGCTCCTCCGAGGAATAGAATCTCCGCCTCTCTCCTGTGCATTGCACTGTTGCGGATCGAGAGTGCGCGGCAGGGGGAAGCGAACCGCTATTGTGTGGCAGGACGCCGCTCCGATTGGAACGGGCAGCGTTGCTACACTGAGATCTCGTGATCCAGCAACTCGAAACGAAACTTCAGGAGGTGGTGTCGGCACACCTGGCCGAGCGGCACGGTGTTGACGATGTTCCGGTTACGGTGGAGCAGCCGCGCGAATCGTCATTCGGCGAGTTCGCGATTCCGGTCGCTTTTCAACTCGCCCGCAAGCTGCGGAAGGCGCCGAAGTTGATCGCGCAACAGCTCGTCGCCGAGTTGGGTGAGATCGAGGGCATAGCGTCACTGGAGGTCGCGGGAAACGGGTTCATCAACGTGCGCCTGGACCGCGGCTACTACGGGGCGGCGATCCTCGGGGGCAAAGCGGCGGTTACAGGGCAGCCGGATAGCGGCAAGGTGATTGTCGAGCACACCAATATCAATCCCAACAAGGCCGCGCATATCGGGCACCTTCGCAATGCTGTGCTTGGCGACACGTTCGTGCGGATGCTCCGGATGTCGGGCCGCACGGTCGAGGTGCAGAACTACATCGATAACACGGGTGTTCAGGTGGCCGACGTCGTGGCCGGATTCCTCTATCTGGAGCAGAAGACGCCGGCCGAGGTAAGGGAACTGGCCAGCAGGCCGCGCTTCGATTATCGCTGCTGGGATCTCTACGCAAAGATTTCGGCCCACTACAAGCAAGAGTCCGAATCGCTTACGTGGCGGCCGAAGACGCTGCATGCAATCGAGACCGGCCAAGGGGAAGGGGCCGAGATGGGACAGGTGGTGGCCGATGCGATCATGCTGTGCCACCTGAGGACGATGGGCCGTCTTGGAGTGAGCTACGATCTCTTTCCGCGGGAGAGCGAGATACTCCATCTGCGGTTCTGGGCCACGGCGTTCGAGCTGCTTAAGGAGCGGAATGCGATCCACTTCGAGGAGTCAGGCAAGAACAAGGGCTGCTGGGTGATGCCGGCGAGCGCGTTCGGCAAGGATTCCAGTGAGGAGTCGGACAAGATCATCGTGCGTTCGGATGGCACGGTGACCTACGTCGGCAAGGACATCGCTTACCAATTGTGGAAGTTTGGGCTCCTGGGCAAGGATTTCTACTACCGGCCCCTGGTTGAAGATATTGCGGGCCACATGATCTGGATCTCGTCAGACAAGCCCGGCGACCAACCGGCCCCGAGCTTTGGCAGCGGCAGCGAAGTTTACAACGTGATCGATTCGCGGCAGGCCTACTTGCAGGAAGTGGTTGCCGCCGGGCTTCGGGCGCTGGATTTCCCGGAGCAGGCCGAAAAATCGATTCACTTCGCCTACGAGATGGTCGCGCTCACGCCGCGCACTTGCGTGGAACTCGGGATCGAGCTGAGCGAGGAAGACCGCAAGCGGTCCTACGTCGAGGTTTCCGGCCGGAAGGGTTTGGGCGTCAAGGCCGATGATCTGATCGACAAGCTGATCGAGAAGGCGAAAGCGGAGGTCGACGTACGAAATCCGGACGCGCCGAACGATGAGCGGGCGGCGGTGGCGAGGCAGATTGCCGTTGGGGCGCTACGCTACTTCCTGTTGAAGTTCACGCGGAACGCGGTGATCGCCTTTGACTTGCAGGAGGCGCTGAGCTTCGAGGGCGAGACGGGACCGTACGTGCAGTACGCCGCGGTGCGGGCGCGGAAGATCCTGCAGAAGCTCGAGGAAACAGGGGAGCGCATTCCAGACTTCGCCTCGGCGCTCGACGCCGGCGCGATGGCGCGACAGCTCGGCTCGGAGGATTTCTGGCAGCTTCTGTTGGCGGCCTCGAAAGCGGACGCGGCCATCGGGCGCGCGGTGGTCAGCGGCGAACCCGCGCATGTCGCCCGGTATGCGTTTCAGCTCGCGCAGGCTTTCAACACCTTCTATCACGACTATCCAGTCATTTACGAACGCGATCCCGAGCGGAAGACCTTTTTGCTGTGGATGTGTCACTATTTTCGGGACCAACTGGAGAGAACCTTGGGCGTACTGGGTATCTCGGTCCCGAACTACATGTGATTGGGCTGCGCCACTGACGCGGAGCGGCGCATCAATCGCCGGTGGCCGGCTGGGGCGTGGCTTCGGGAACCATCTTCCGTTCCGCACGCTCCTCCAGGATCGTGTAAATGACGGGAATGAATAGCAGGGTGATCATGGTGGAGGTCAGCAGACCGCCGATCACGGTACGAGCTAGCGGGGCCTGGAGTTCACCGCCTTCGCCAAGACCGAGCGACATCGGCAGCAGCCCGAGCACGGTCGTGATCGTGGTCATGAGGATCGGGCGGAGCCGGCTGCGCCCGGCCTGAATGACGGCGTCGCGGAGTTCAAGACCGCCTTCCCGCCGCAGCAGGTTGGTGTAGTCGATCAGCACGATGGCGTTGTTGACGACGATGCCGACGAGAACGATGAGGCCCAGGAATCCCTGAATGTTGAAAGTTGTCCCGGTGAGCAGGAGCAGCCCGGTGACGCCGATTCCGGCAAGGGGAATCGAGAACAGGATGATGAACGGGTCGCGGAGAGACTCGAACTGGGATGCCATCACCATGTAGACGAGCAGCAATGCCAGGATTGCGGCGAAGCGCAGTTCGGCGAAAGCCTTCTGCTGCTCCTCCCACTCGCCGCCGAAGGCGATCTCGTATCCGGTGGGAAGACTTAAGTCGCCGAGCGCTTCCTGGAGATCGCCGACGATGCTCCCGAGGTCGCGTTCGGCGATGGAACCAGTCACTACAACGACGCGCTCCTGATCGGCGCGGGTGATGGAGACCGGACCCTCTTGCCGCTGCATTTTGACGATGCTTTCGGCTGGGATCGTCCGGCCGGCCGGTGTCGTGATGGGGATCTGGCCGACCTGTTTGAGGTCCATCCGGTCTTCCTGGCGGAGCCGGACAAGGATCTCGTACTCGTCGCCTTCCTCACGGTAGAAGGAGGCTCGCCGGCCGCCGACCGCGGTTTCCATCGTGTCAGCGACGTCGGAAACATTGAGGCCCATGCTGGATGCCTTGGCGCGATCGACGTTGACAAGCATCTCCGGCATGCCGGGTTTTCGGCTGATCTGGGCGTCGGTGACGCCGGGGATGCTGACCATCCGTTTGCGGACTTCGTCGGCGATGCCGGCCACGATGCCGAGGTCATGGCCGCGGATTTCGACTTCGAGGCGGTCTCCTCCCGACGAAACCAGACGG
>CAYLSS010000068.1:7591-10116 GCA_964385765.1 uncultured Solibacteraceae bacterium | reverse complement strand
CGGCGGAGCGGCCGGCAGCCACGTGCTGGCGCTGGTGCGCGAACTGAGAATGCCTGTCGTCACCACGCTCCATACAGTGCTGCGCGAGCCAAGTGCCGACCAGCAGCGTGTGATGCAGGAACTGATCGCGCGATCGACCCGGCTAGTGGTCATGGCCGAGCGGGGGCGGAAAATGCTGCCAGATGTTTACCAGGCGCCGCTGGCCAAGATTGACCTCATCCCGCATGGCATTCCCGACATGCCGTTTGTCGACCCGAATTTCTTCAAGGACCAATTCGGCGTGGAAGGGAGGGTGGTGCTGCTCACGTTCGGGCTGCTTTCGCCGAACAAGGGGATTGAACATGTGCTCAACGCCCTACCGGACATTCTCGCGGAGTTCCCGAACATCGTCTATATTGTGCTGGGCGCTACACACCCTAACGAGGTCCACGAACACGGCGAGGCGTACCGTCTCGGCCTCGAAATACTCGCCCGGAAGAACAAAGTCGAAAAGCACGTCATCTTCTATGATCGCTTTGTTGAACTCGAGAATCTGAAGGAGTTCATCGGGGCCGCGGACCTTTACATCACGCCTTATCTGAACGAAGCGCAGATCACCTCGGGCACACTGGCCTACACGTTTGGCTCCGGCAAAGCCGTGGTCTCGACACCCTACTGGCACGCCGCCGAATTGCTGGCGGAAGAGCGTGGCGTCCTGGTGCCGTTCGGTGATTCCCAGGCCATCGTCCGCGAGGTGATCGGCTTGCTGCGCGACGACACGCGCCGGCACGCCATGCGCAAGAACGCGTACAAGCTGGGTCGGGAGATGATCTGGAGCAACGTGGCGCGGCTCTACATGCGCGCCTTCGAATCAGCGCGACTCGAAGGCGCAGTGTTATCCCGGAAGTCCTTTGCCACGAAAACACTCGATCAGAAGCCGCGGGAGTTGCCGAAGCTGAAGCTGGATCATCTGGAGCGGATGACTGATTCCACCGGTGTTCTCCAACACGCCTTTATCAACGTCCCGAACTTTTCCGAAGGTTACTGCACAGACGACAACGCTCGCGCATTCATCCTTGCAGTGCTACTGGACGAGTTGGAAGGAGGGCCGGAGCACGTGGGGGCGCTAGCCACAACCTACGCCGCCTTTCTGAATCACGCGTTCGATCGCAAAACGAAACGGTTCCACAACCACCTGAGCTTTGATCGCCACTGGCTTGATACACAAGGGTCAGAAGATTCTCACGGCCGGGCGATCTGGGCGCTTGGAGTGGGCGTGGGACGTTCGCCTTATCGGAGTTTCCAAATTATGGCCGGAGAACTCCTGGCGCTGGCGCTACCGGTGGTAACGGAGTTCACTTCGCCTCGGGCGTGGGCGTTCAGCCTCATCGGCGTTCACGAGTACCTGCGCCGTTTGAGCGGTGACAGCGCGGTCAACCAAGTCCGTGAAACACTCACTGCGCGGCTCACGGAGCTTCTCGACAAGATCGCCGAGCCGGACTGGCCTTGGTTTGAAGAGGAGCTGTCTTATGACAACGCGAAGCTCGCGCACGCCCTTATTCTGAGTGGACAGTCCACCGGACAACCGGTGGTGTTTGAACGGGGCCTTGAGGCACTGCGCTGGCTCGCCGGAGTGCAAACCTCCGAGAACGGTCACCTGCGGCCCATTGGCAGTAACGGATTCTACCAGCGCGGCGGCCCACGCGCCGACTTCGATCAGCAGCCGATCGAGGCGCAAGCGATGGTATCGGCCTGCCTCGAAGCCTTCCGGGCCACGGCGGACTCCTGGTGGTACGAAGAGGCCCAACGCGCTTTTGACTGGTTCATCGGCTGGAACGATCTCGGGCTGGAACTGTATTCCCCCACGACCGGTGGCTGCTACGATGGGTTGCACGTTGATCGGGTGAACCGGAACCAGGGAGCGGAATCTACCCTGGCCTTCCTGCTCTCGCTGGCGGAAATGCGCCAGATGCAAAACATGCTCACAACCTTCAAGGGACCGGTCGCCGCTGAGCGGTGATCACCAATATCAGCCTCGCTGCTCCGGGAGAAGCCGTTCATGAATGCCAAGCCGATTAACGTGAAACGTACAGCGACCGTCCTGAGGCCGGACCAGTCTCGTGTTCTCCTTCGGCCGTTCAATCCGGGGGAGCGCGCCAGGAAGATAGTTGCTAGGATCATGTCGCTCCCGGAAAGCCGGATCGGCCCTCTGCTGGAGGAGGTTTGCGCTAAATACTCCGCACGACACCAGCAGATCGGTGACCAGTTCAAAGAACGATTCGAACAGGTCCGCCACCTCCTTCCAGCAGACAAGGAACCGTCCGAACAAAGGCAACTGTTGATCGGTTCCTACTTCGTGTCCGAGTTCTCCCTGGAATCCGCCGCCCTGTTTAATCCGTCTATCGTTCCGCACCCTGATCAGTCCGACCTGCCCCCCGGGGCGTTACGTTTTGTTCTGAGCCTGCGAGCCACCGGTGAGGGGCACATTTCCTCCATAACTTTCCGCGAAGGCATCATCCACGCCGACAACCGGATTGAGTTCGAGA
>CAYLSS010000068.1:0-7581 GCA_964385765.1 uncultured Solibacteraceae bacterium | reverse complement strand
CGACCACCTCACCGAGCCGCGTCAAGTGCCCAATCCGTCCTACGAAAAGGCTCTCTTCGAGCGGAAACTCTTCGAGTTGGGGCTGACCAACGAATTCACGCGCCAGGTCATGGACAAGCTGGGAGATTTGTTCGCACTGGAAGAGCTACGCGCCAATGTAGAAGCTGAATTGAGTCAGTCTCATCTGTCGGATGCCGAGGAGGAGTATCGGGACACCGCCGAGGGAATCTGGATGCTGGCCAGCTCCAACTACGAAGTCCAGTTTAGGCCCGAACAACGGCTGTCTGAGCGCATCATCTTCCCAGCCTCCCCCTCGCAAAGGAACGGTATCGAAGACGCCCGGTTCGTCTGCTTCCAGAATGATGATGGCGCCCACGTCTATTACGCTACCTTCACCGCCTTCGACGGCAAGCTCATCCTGCCGGAACTGCTGGAGACTTCTGACTTCCTCCACTTTCGGTTCATCACCTTGAACGGTCCGGCCGCCCAGAACAAAGGCATGGCTCTCTTCCCCTGCAAGATCGACGGCCTCTACGCTATGCTCTCCCGCCAGGACAACGAGAACATCTATCTCATGTTCTCCGACAACATTCACTTCTGGTATGAGCCTGAAGCGATCTTGAAACCGGTTTTCCCATGGGAACTGATCCAGCTTGGCAACTGCGGATCCCCCATCGAGACCGATGCAGGCTGGCTCGTCCTCAGCCACGGTGTCGGCCCAATGCGCGAATACCGTATGGGCGCATTCTTGCTCGATCGCGACAATCCCGCCAAAGTGATCGGCCGCCTCCGTGAACCCTTGCTCCAGCCCAACCAAGAGGAACGTGAAGGTTACGTGCCCAACGTTGTATATACTTGTGGCGCCCTTGTCCACAAAGGCGAATTGATCATCCCCTACGGTCTGTCCGACTACGCCACCGGTTTCGCCGTCGTCCCGCTCGATGAGGTGCTGGCGGCCATGGATTAGGAAGCGCATGGGTATGAAGATTACCGTTAGGCACTCCACCGTGTACCGATACGATTCTCCGGTTCACCTGGAGCCTCACATTTTCCGCCTTCGACCACGCGCCAGCAGCGCGCAACGGCTGCTTACGTTCAACCTCCAGATCACGCCAACGCCCGCCGGAACCGCGGAGTGCTTGGATCAGGACGGCAATCTCGCCCTCAACGCGTGGTTTGGTGCGCCCACCCAGGAACTGAGCGTACTCAGCGGTTTCACTGTGGAACTGCTCCGGGTGAACCCGTTTGACTACGTCCTCACCGGCGAAATGCTGAATCTCCCGCTGTGGTATCGCGAGCCGTTGTGTACCGCCCTGACTCCTTACCGGGATGACCGGGACGTCACCGATTCCGTGAAGCAGTTTGCGAATTCGGTGGCAGCCAGCGCGCAGTGGAATACGCTGTCGTTCTTGACGGAATTGAACCGGCAAATCTTTCAAGCCTGCCGCCAGGTGATCCGTCCCGATGGCCCTGCTTGGCCGTCGGACCAGACATGGAGCCTGCGAGAGGGATCCTGCCGCGATCTGGCGGTCCTATTCTGCGACGTTTGCCACGTTATGGGAATAGCTGCAAGGTTTGTCAGCGGATATGAATGCGCGTCGGCCGGTAGCCAGGATTCGTCCATGCACACATGGGCGGAGATCTATTTGCCGGTCATCGGCTGGCGGGGCTACGATCCTTCTCGCGGCCTCGCGGTGGCCAACCAACTCGTAGCTGTTGCCGCCGGCTTCGATCACAAGCTAGCATCCCCGGTGGCCGGATGGCATTCCCGCGGATCACGATCGCAGATGGACGTTTCGCTCGACTTGCAGATTGACGATGCCAACTAGAAGAGTGGCGATCCTCGCGCCGGTGGCCTGGAGGACGCCGCCCCGGCAATACGGCGCCTGGGAGACGGTCGCGAGCAACATCACCGAAGGCCTTGTCGCCCGAGGCTGGGACGTGACCCTTTTTGCCACCAGGGATTCCCTGACCCACGCAAACCTGCAGGGCGTGGTAGAACGCGGATACGAAGAAGATCCCAGCATCGATCCCAAGGTGGCCGAGTATCTTCACATCTCGGAGGCGTTCGAGCACGCCGGCGAGTTTGATCTCATCCACAGCCACTACGACTTCATGGCCTTGACCTATACCCGGCTGGTCCAGACACCGGTCCTAACCACCGTCCATGGGTTCTCGTCTCCCGCAATCATGCCCGTTTATCAGAAGTATCGTGACGGCTATTTCGTTTCCATCAGCGACTCCGATCGCGCCCCCGGGCTGAACTACCTGGCCACGGTCTACAACGGGATCGATCTTTCGCTGTACCCGCTTCAGGAACGTAGCGGTGACGACCTGGTCTTCCTGGGCCGGATTCACCCGGACAAGGGCGTTCATCTGGCCATCGAGGTCGCTCACCTGAGTGGGCGCCGGCTGATCATCGCGGGCATTATCCAGGATGAGACCTATTTCCGTGAACAGGTCAAACCGCATCTCGACGATCAAAACATCTGCTATCTGGGCCCGGTGGGCGTGCCGGAGAAGAACGAATTGTTCGCTCGGACCCACGCCCTGCTGCATCTGAACACTATCCCGGAACGGTTCGGACTGGTCCTGGCCGAAGCCAATGCAGCCGGTGTGCCCGTCGTCGCCATGGACCTCGGCTCCTGCCGGGAGGTCATCAAAGATGGGCGGACCGGCTTCCTGGTCAACAACGTCGGGCAAGCCGTTCAAGCACTGGGACGGATTTCTGAAATCGATCGCCGCGCCTGCCGCCGCCGCGTCCGGGCATGCTTTTCCATCGATACCATGGTGCAGGCGTACGAACGCGTCTACTCGACAGTTTTCGAACTGGAGGCGGGGAAGCAGTCATGAAGTCGGACATTGTCAGACGATACGCCCATAACCCCATCCTCACCAAGAACGACATCCCCTACCCGGTGGAGACCGTTCACAACGCGGCTGTGGTGAAGCATGAGAACGAGTACATCATGCTCTTCCGCTCCCATCTCCGCACCGGCCGGTCCATCATTGGCCTGGCACGCAGTCCTGATGGATTCCACTTCACTGCGGATCCCCAGCCTTTCCTGGTTCCGGAGCGAGACGGCCCTTTTGCCGCCCATGAGGAGTTCGGCGTGGAGGACCCGCGCGTGACCCGGTTGGAAGGGGAGTACATCATCACCTACAGTGCTTACTCGAGGAACGGAGTGCGCATCGCCCTGGCCAAGAGCAATGACTTCAGTCAGGTGGAGAAGTTCGCTTTGATCACCGAGGCGGACTATCGCAACGTGGTTATCTTCCCCGAGAGATTTAACGGGCTCTACGCCCGGCTGGACCGCCCTCATTCCGAGATCAGCCCATGGTCCATCTGGATTTCCTATTCTCCGGATCTGCGCTTCTGGGGAGAGTCTCAGCTCATCATGAAGCCGGAGCCGTATCACTGGGATGAGATGAAGATCGGTCCCGGCGCTCCGCCGATCAAAACCGACCGAGGATGGCTCTCCATCTACCACGGTGTCTTTCAAACCATGGATGGATCGGTTTATCGGCTGGGGGTTGCTCTGCACGACCTGCAGCACCCGGTGAAGATTCTCGGCGTGGGAGATTCGTGGATTCTGCAGCCGGAAGATCCCTGGGAAACGGTCGGATATGTTCACAACGTGGTCTTTACCTGCGGCGCCGTTCCGGAATCTGACGGGACCGTGAAGATCTATTGGGGCGGCGCCGACACGGTCATGTGCGTGGGGGAAGCGAATGTCGCTGATCTGGTCGAGTTGTGCCTTGACCACGCCAGACCGGCTAAGTGAGATCAATATGCCGCACCGAAGTCTTGCCTCGGATTCCATCTGCCTGACCTCAAGGAGATTGTTCTGCGACAGAAAGCCAGAATCCCTGAGTTCAGGCAACCCATCAAGATGAAGTCAAGACATGGAAGCCGTGAAAGAGCGGCGTAAAAGTTCGGCGCTGGGGAGCCGCCAGACGTTCCCGACCAGCCGTATCAAAACCGTATCAAAACTCCATCTGCTGGTGCTTCTGGGGATGCTGTCGAGCGAAGAAGCAAATTCCCCAACCTCAGGAGACGCTGAAGGCTCTGCGCCAAGAGTTCCCGGACGCGGAGATCCCCAAGGAGTAGCGTTCCAGCGGCGGGGCTCGGAAGAGCCCGAGGTAGGACCGCACGGCCCGATCTTCCGGGAGTTCTACCACGACGCTGAAGGGTGCAATCGAAAAGCTCAGAAGTGAGCGCGCCGGGGAAGCCGTCGCGGCGCTGCACCATCCCTCGGTCGGCGACATTGATCTGGTCTGGGGCAACGGAGGCTACGGACTGGCGAAGATTGCACAGCGTCACCCCGAAGTCCTGGACAACCTACAGGGGATTCTCGACAGCCTCGTCGAAACCCGACGAAGCGAGCAGACGGTCTTCCTCGAGGATCAGCGGCACACGGCCCTTGTGCGGCTCAACTGGAAAGGGGACTCGAAGACGTGGCTCCTAACAGCCTTCGAGAAAACGGAGCCGCCACCTGCCGGAAGGACGGTTGACGCTTCCGACACTCGCGCGGCGGAACGACAAGCTCCTCCGCCGGGTGGCGACACTTCCAATATCGCTCCAGACTCCGCCGGCGTCAACCCCCCTCCGATGCCGCCCTGGAACCAGCGCTTTGCGCTGATCCAGGAGCACTTCAACCGGCCAGCGGCCGGCCTCGTGCGCACAGCGAATCCGTTCCGCGCTGTCGGCAACGCCCTGCGCAAGAGCTTTATTGCCGAGGTGCTCGACTACATCGCCTCGCCGCTCGAGTCGCCGAGGAGATCGGGAGATCGGGGCGAGGGAGATCGCTGGAGAGATCGGGGTCTCGTCGACGTCGACCGCCTCATCGCCCCCGGCCACCCGGCCCGCAACATCTGGGAGTTCCTCGGCCGCCTGAGATCGGCGTCCGACGAAAGATCGGGGTCACTCCACTGCCGATCAGGCGTCGGACCCCGATCTCGCAGGTGCTAGACTGGTCGCCGGGAGAGCGATACATGCGCACCATCATTCTTCTCCTCCTCGCGACCATGACCGGTGCCGCTCAGACCGAAGGTGTCCAGGTCTGGGCGGCCTCCGCGCTGCAGAAGATCCGGCCCGACAGCTCTGTCCAGACATCGAACCTCGCGTGGGACGCGGCGACCAAGTCCATCACCTTCGCCGGCGCACGGAATGAGCACATCCCGTTTCAGGTGTTTGTCACCACACCGCCTCCGCCGAGCCGCGAGCATCCCGCCGCCGGAGGCTTCTTCGTGGAGGCCGGCGACCTGGTTTCGCCTGCCGGACGGATCCCCAGCGATCGGGTTAAGCTCTATCTCGAGCATGTGGTCCTCTGTTTCGGAGAGTCGAGCCCGGTGGGAGATGCAGGCTATTGGCCTGACGCGCTCGCTCCGCTGACCGGTCCCTTCGACATGTCCGCGCCGCTGCGTCGCTTCGTCCGGACGCGTGGCATCTGGGTCGATGTCGTCACCGCTTCGGAAACGCCTCCCGGCGACTACACCGGCTATCTACGCGTGACCCGAGACGGTCGCCTCGTCGACGAACTGCAGATTCACCTCACGGTCTATGGCTTCGCGCTGCCTGAGGAAACCCATCTCATTACCTACATGGGAGTCTCGGACCGCGAACTAGCCAGGATGCACGATGTGGCGCCCGAGTCGGCGCGGGCGAAGGAACTGTTGCGTACTTACCACGAATTCCTATACCGGAACCGGATGGAACCATGGTTCAATGAACCGCTCCAGCCGGAGATCTCCATCCGGGAAGGGGAGATCAACGTTCGGTTCGACAAGGCGGCATACGATCTCTACCTGAACCAATGGCGGACGAAGCGCGTCATCCTGCGCGCCGCGCCGCGGGAGCTCCGTCGAGGCGCCGAGTTTTCGGATGAATTCAACCGCGGGCTGAAGTCCTACCTCAGTCAGGTCGTTGCCTACTATGAGGAGAGCGGCTGGCTTGACCGGCTGGTGTTCAACAGTCCCATCGATGAGCCAAACTCGGCGGAAGCCTACGCCCGTACTCGACGTTATGCCCAACTCGTTGGCGAAGCGGCGCCCGATGTCCCCTTCCTCGCCACTGAGAGTCCCGTCACCGACGATCCCGAATGGGGCACGCTCAACGGCTACGTCGACAACTATGCCGTCCACGGCAACAAACTAAACCGCCCCGCGGTGAAGCAGGCCATTCACGACGAACAGGCGAGAGGCGGCGAGATCACCTGGTACATCTCGTGCGACCAGAAATTCCCTCAACCGAATTACTTCATTGACGCCCCGGCGCTCGACCCGGTAATGGTCCCCTGGATCACCGCCCGGTACGGTATGAACGGCATTCTCTACTGGGATCTCAAGTACTGGTCTCACACGGTGAACCCATGGCTGAACCCGGTCACCTATCTCAGCGGTTTCTTCTGCAGCGATGGCTACACCCTAAATGGCGAGGGTTCGCTGCTCTATCCAGGCAACCATGTCAATAGCTACACCGGGCAGAAGAACGTCGACGGACCCGTTTCGTCGATTCGCTTCGAGTTACTGCGCGAGGGGATCGAAGACTACGAGTATCTCTGGCTGTTGCGGTCCCTCGGCGATGAGGAATTTGCCGCCGAGTCCGTGCGCAGTCTGGTGGTCGATGTTCGCGCCTTCTCGCGCAACGCGACGGAGTTGGCCGCCCAGCGCGTCAAACTCGCCAAGCGCATCGAGGAGTTGGCCGGCAACGACTGAAGCGTACTCGCTTTCGTTTGGCAACCGGACTCCCTTCTCTGCTACTAGCATTGATCCACCCGCGAGTTGAAGCCCAGCGCGCGGCGAAGGGGATCTTTGGGATGACGACGGAATTGGGAAACCGCTGGCGGATCGTCGCTGCGGCGCTGGTAATGCAGCTCTGCCTGAACGTGCTTTATTCGTGGGCCGTGTTTCGCGGTCCGCTCGAAGAGCTCTACGGCTGGTCAAAGTCCACCAGCATCGCGCCGTTTCGAGCCACGAGATCGGCGTCGGACGCCTCGACTCCCTCCTCGACTCCCTATCTCAAATCCTTTGATCTGGTCATCGCGGCGCTCTTCACAAGTCACTGATAGTATAAATCTTACCGTCGAGCTACATCCGTGCCCGCCATCTTTTGATGCTTCCTCACCCCCCTAGTAGCTAGAGCCCAATGCTACTTAGATTTTTTGCTGGACCACTGGAATGCTGACGTGGAGCGGGCCAGCGTTGCAACGCGGGGCGGTCACGCCGGCGGCTCTGGAGCAGCGGCCCGAGCCATTCGAGGGGAAACCCGGTACATTGACCTCAATCGGTTCCACCGGGCGATTTCTCCAAACTTTTCAGTCGCTCGATCGCCGCGGGCATTTCTTCGGGCGAGCGTACAAGTTCGCAAATCGGATGGCTGGCGGACCAGGTCTCATAATAAGCTTCTGTCTTACGGTACGGACCCGGCAAGACAATATGCGGAATGCCGAGCAGCAGTGCGCTGATGTGGCCGTGCAGGCGGTTCGTGACTAATGCAGGGCAGTGCGCCAACTGATCGATTCCCGCCGCGGCGGGTCGGTCAGTTCGATCTCGATGCGATAGAGGCTGTCCAGCGGCACT
>CAYLSS010000067.1:0-10170 GCA_964385765.1 uncultured Solibacteraceae bacterium | reverse complement strand
ACGCCCGCGATCACGAGGAACTGGTCGGTCTTCTCGAGGATCGCGCGGATTTCGGGCGGTGTCAGCGTCGAGTGGTCCAGAAAGTCGACGAACTCCTGAAACGCCTGCTCGAAGTAAATGTTGTTCTCCCAGAGCGTATCATCAGCGTCAATGATCAGAAACAGCCGCATTCGTTAGGGGTTCAGGGGACGATATTCGACGGACCGTGACCGTTGTGAGGCGCGATCTGCTTCACGCGAGTGATGTGCCGCTGGCGGTCCAGCGCTTTTGGAAAGAATTGAGCCAGTAGCCGGATTCGCTGGGCCTCGGACCGGCACACCAGGAGTGTCTGGCGGAACTCGAGATCGTGAATCGCCTGGGCGAGCTGGAAGCTGAGCTGGGGATCGTTCCATTCCGGCTCTGGCGGCTCCTCGATTTCCTCCTCCATGAAACTGCGGAGTTCCTTGTACCCGGAGACGGCCTTTTGGCGCTCCTCTTCGGCGGGGACGTCGGCCTGCTCATCGTTGAAGAAGGAGACGGATCCGCGGAGGTAGCTTTCGTCGCTGTTAATATCGCTGAGCTCGAAGCGGCGCAACCCGACCGTGACGATATCCAGGCGCCCGTCGGGGTGGCGCTTGGTAACATCTTCCACTACCGCCGTGCAGCCGACGTTGACCACGCCCTTTTCTACCGCGAGCACGACGCCAAACTCGGACTTCTCCTGAATCGCCTTTCCAATCATTTCCTTGTAGCGATCCTCGAAGATGTGGAGTGGCAGCACCGTCCTCGGAAAGAGGACCACAGGCAGCGGGAATAGAGGCAGAAGATCCGGCTGCATGTTACCATTATCCCCCGAGTGACGGTCACGTGCCGCTTCAATCGAATCAGGACATGCAACTGCAAAACAAAGTAGTGATGATCACAGGCGCTTCGGAGGGTATCGGGGCGGCATGCGCGGACGCGTTTCGAAGCCGGGGCGCGCGAGTGTCGCTGATTGCCCGGCGGCGAGAGAAGCTCGAAGCGGTCGGCGGCAGCGAAGCAGTGATCACCGCGGGCGACTTGATGGAAGAGCAGGTCCGCCAGCAAGCCGTTGACGGCACCCTGGAACGATTCGGGTCCATCGACGTGCTGGTTAACAATGCCGGCATCGGACTTTATGAACCGAGCTGGCGCGCCGCCGAAGCGGATGTCCGCTACTTGATGGAGCTGAATTTCTTCGTTCCGATGGCCCTGACGCGCCTGATTGTGCCCCACATGAAAGAACGCGGCTCCGGGACCATTGTCAATGTCGGGTCCATTGCCGGAAAGTTCACGCTGCCCTGGATGACCGTCTATTCGGCATCGAAGTTTGCTCTCGGATCGCTCACCGACGGCCTGCGGCTGGAACTCCGCGGGACAGGCATCCGTGCCATCGACGTTTGTCCGGGTTATGTGAAGACCGATTTTCAGGGTCATATGCTGGGAGGCAAGGTGCCGGACGCCATCCAGCGATCCAAGAGCTTCGCGATTACACCGGAACAATGCGCCGCGGAGATCGTGCGGGCTGTTGAGAGGGGAAAGCGCACCGTCGTGACGCCCAAAGCCGGCTGGCTGCTGATTGGCGTGGCGCGCGTCCTTCCGCGTTTCCTGGATTGGCAACTGTATCGGATGTATCGTGGCGCCGGAGAAAGTTGAGCGCGGACGGATGAGATGTGAGTGGGGGCGGTAATGATTCTTAAACTGAAACGCACTCCCGGCATTTACCTGGTGGGATTCATGGGTTGCGGGAAAACAACGATCGGTCGGTTGCTGGCGGAGAAGCTGGGCTGGCGATTCGCGGATATTGACCACGACGTCGAGAATCAGGCCGGGAGGTCCATCGGCGAGATATTCGATCAACAGGGCGAGGAGGAGTTTCGGCGGATGGAGCATGCGGCATTGGCGGACCGTGTCCAAATGATCGAGCAGGGCCGGCCGACAGTGATCGCGCTCGGCGGGGGCGCTTTCGTTCGTGATGAGAACTTCGAGCTGATCAGCGACAACGGAATTTCCATCTGGCTCGACTGCCCGCTGGAGATTTTGCGGGAACGGGTCGCCAAGGAGAGCCACCGGCCGCTCGCGCGCTCGCCGGAGAAGTTCGCCGAACTCTACACCGCCCGCCGCGACAGCTATCAGCGAGCCAACTTCCGGATTCCGGTGGAGGGAGACGATCCGGATCCGGTGGTCCAGCAGATGCTGGCGCTACCCATCTTCTGAATCCAGTTACACAGGGCCACTTGACTTTGAGGAAGGAACACTATGGAAGCCAAGCTCCGTCGGCAGGCGATGTCAATTTTCCGCGCGGCGCTGCGAGCCGCGGACCCCGCGGAAGCCATCCTGCGTCACGTCAAACTCGAGCAGGGGATTCTTGTTGTCGGCCGGAAACGCTACCGTCTCGACGGCTATGACCGGGTGATTGTCCTTGGCGCGGGCAAGGCCAGCGCGGCGATGGCCCGGGCGCTGGAGCGCCTTCTCGGCCGGCGGATCAGCGCCGGTCTGGTCAATGTCAAGTACGGCCATCTGGCCAGGTTGAAGCGGGTAGAGCTCCATGAGTGCGGGCATCCGGTACCGGACGAGACGGGTGTGGAAGGCGCCCGGCGGATCGCCGCGATGGCCGCCGATGCCGGCGCTCGCGATCTGGTGATCTGTGTCTTCTCTGGCGGCGGGTCGGCCCTGTTGCCTCTGCCCAGCGACCCGATCACGCTCGATGAGAAACAAGCCACCACGCGCCTGCTGCTCGATTGCGGCGCCTCGATTCACGAGATCAATGCCGTCAGGAAACACATTTCAGGCATCAAAGGCGGCCAGCTTTCAAGACTCGCCTATCCGGCGACGGTTGTGTCGCTGCTGCTATCGGACGTCATCGGCGATGACCTGGATGTGATCGCCTCCGGACCGACCGCGCCTGACGCCGCCACCTACGCGGGAGCTCGGAAGATACTTGAGCAATACGGCATTTTCGGCAAGGCGCCGGAAAGCATACGGCGCAGAATCGAGCAAGGGATCGCCGGGGAGGCGCCAGAGACACCGAAACAGGACGCGCCGGAGTTTCGGCGGACGCAAAACCTGGTGGTCGGCAGCAATCGTCTGGCGGTGGATGCAGCGGCGGCGCGGGCAAAGGAGCTCGGGTTCCGAAAGCTCGTGCTCTCCACCTTCATCGAGGGCGAAACCAGGGACGTCGGACGCCTCCATGCGGCCATTGCCAAGGAGATCCACGCCTCCGGGCAGCCACTCCAAGCGCCTGCCTGCGTCCTATCCGGCGGCGAGACTACGGTAACAATCCGCGGTGACGGCCTGGGAGGCAGGAATCAGGAGTTCGTCCTGGCGGCCGCGCGCGACATCACCGGGATGCCCGGCACGGTGATCCTGAGCGGAGGCACTGACGGAAGCGATGGTCCGACAGACGCCGCCGGAGCGATCGCCGACGGCCGCACCCTCGAACGCGCCGCCAGGCTCGGGCTCGATCCGCTCGAGTATCTGGCGCGCAATGACTCCTATCGCTTCTTCGAACCGCTCAACGACCTTGTCAAGACGGGACCGACCAACACCAATGTCATGGACCTGCGGATTCTACTGGTGGGGAAAAGACGCCGATAGATAAGGGTGCGGTCAGTGTCTCTGCACTCCCGGGACCTCCGGGGCTTCGCGCGCTTCTTCTTCACCGACTAGACGTGAGGAGCTCCGCACAATGATGTCGCCGCGTCCGGTGCGGAGTTTGATATTGGCCTGCCGCCCGGGGGGGCCGCTCAGCGTCGCGCCGCGTTCGCCGGTCGTCTCGACCGACAGTTCGGGACCATACTCGTTAATCGCTTCACCGCGCTCGGTTCGGGCGTCGATCCCGAAGTCGGCATCGGCGGCCAGGGTGAGGTCGATCTCACCGGATCGAAGCTTGACGTCAATCGGTCCCGGCTTCGCACCGCCGGGGTGCAACTCGACATCGCCGCGGCCGATGTCGAGTGTAAGCGAATCGGAGAAGTTCTCCATCTTAACGTCGAACGCGCTCTCGGTCTTGAAGGTCACCGGGCCGACGAGGTTTTCGGCCGAAAGATCGCCCAAGGCCATTCGGATCATGCCCGGCGTCCGTTGGACGCGGAACTCGGTGCGCTTGCTCTCGAACACGAGCGGTTGAGCGAGTTCCCGCATCCTGAGTTCGCCCGAGTAGGAACCGTTAATGGTCACCAGCCCGGCGACTTCCTCGATTTCGATGTCACGGCCTCGACCGAGGATGCCGACCGAACCTCCAACATTGACCATGCGGATGATGTCGCTGCGTCCCAGATCCACCCGGGCGTCGTTTCCGATCGCGGTCAACCGGACGCCGGCGTTCTCGCTCTCGATACCGACATTGCCGGCAATGTTGGCGACATCGAAGTCACCGCGACGGCCGCGACCGGTGATGGATGCTCCCTTGGGCACGACGATCTCGAGGTCTGTGGTCACCCTGGCGCTTCCGGTAACCTGGCTATGATTAGTGCGAACAATAACCTGGCCGCCTTGCTCGACCACTTGAAGCGGGCATTGCGCGTTCGCCTTCTCGGCATCGGCGGCATCAAAAGCACGAACCGTCGTTCGTCCTTCGACTTTCACATCGGTCGTGTCGTTGCCGACGATCCGAACGTTGCCGGTGAGGTTCTCTACAATCACCCGGGGCGTCTCTCCGGCGGCGATTTGGCCGGAGACGGGAAAGTCAAACGCCTCTCCGAAAACCTCCAGGCCGTGCATCGTGATCCGTGTTCTTGGCCATTGCTCGCGGGCGATGTTCGTGCCCATCCCGACCAGGCTGATGAGAATCACCAGGGCCCACTCGCCGCCGGTGACGCCGGCGCGGGGGAGAGGCTGTGAGCGAATCGCGATGGCGAGGATCTCCACCAATCGCAAGGCGCCCCAGGCGATCAGGATGAACGGCCAATAGATGGCGGCGAGATCCAGCAGCGACAGATCGTATCCGAGGTTGTGTATCAGGATCAGCACCCCGATCGCGATCAGGAGGAATGGGCCGACCAGTGATCCGCTTCGCATAGCCATTCACCTCACAACATTTCGGCGGTGGTACGTTTGGCCGGGGCCGGTTGATCGTTCGAGCAGCTTCAGCACACCGTAGAGAATGATCAGCACGGGCCAGGTGCGGCTGAATTCGACATAGTCGAATTGGTCGGCCGCAAACAGCAAGCCCAGCGCAATCAGAAGAATCGGGCCCCGAATGGCGACCATCAAGAGTGAGCTCTGCATGGTTGCACCTCTCGCTATACGTCGCCGTTGATGGTTTTGCGCCGGCGATTCAGCAGCATCCACACGCCGGCCAGGATCAATAGCACCGGCCAGAAGCGCGCCACCTGATAGAGCTCGATCAGCTCCAGCGTCAGCAGCAGAAACAGTCCGCCGAGCGCGATTAGAATAATCGGTCCGGCGTGTGAGCTCGACTGCCCGGTAAGAGGAACCAGGCTCGAAAACTCGTCCACCACCTCCCCGGCTTGCCGTTTCTTTGCGGTGTGGTAAGCCTCGAAGGCCATGTAGAAGATCCATCCGGGAATGAGGAGCCCGAAGAGCGGTTCGAGGCCGCCGATCCCACCGCCGCTGCTGACAATCGAGATCAACAACCCAAAGACGACCACATGGATCAGCCCCTTGGCATACTGCCCGTTGTAGATGGCTCCGACGCCCGGAATCAGGCCGAGCACGAAGGCCAGTCCGGGCGAGACTCCGGTATCGATGATTCTCGGTGAAGCGGTGGCGTTCCACTCCGATTCCGGGGGTGGGGAGGGAAAATGTTGGTCGCAGTATATGGTTCCCTCGGAGAACCGGACCTCGTCGGCCTTCAGTGGCTTGCCGCACTCCCGGCAGTAGCCCGCGGGCCGCCGGCCGGCCTCTCGCTCGGCGGATTCAGCAGATGTCGCTTCGGAATTGGCGCCGGGGGCGTCGTGTTCGTTCCATTCGCTGTTCATTCCGCTTCACTCCTTTCACCATCCTTGTTCTTGCCGCCGCTGTCGGGAAGGACGCCAATTTCGTCCTCTTTCGGCGGGTCAGGCTTCCCCGCTACGGGTTCTTCACCGCCAGCGCCCCACTCGCCGAGCCGGGTCTGGATCTCGTAGACGACCTGCAGGCTGCGGTAGTACTTCACCACGCTGTCGTAGCTTTGGTAGAAACGGTCGCTGACCTCGTGCCAGATCGCGACCGGGTGGAGATCCGACGGGCTGATCTGGCGTGTCTCGATTCCCGCGAACTTCGCCACGAGCGAGAAGGACAGGATCGTCATCGCCATGCCCATGGCCAGCCGCGGTTGCAAGACCGGCTCGAGAAGCCGCGAGAGGAAGCCTCGCAGTCCGCCCTGGCGGTGCTGCTTGCCGGTAGGGGCCAGGAAGAGAAGGCGGGTGATGAGCTCCGGCGGCGGTTCCACGGGCTCCGCTTTCTCGACAAAGGCCACCGCCGCGCGCATATCCCGAACCAATTGGGCGCAAGTAGGGCATTCGCCGAGATGCGTCTCCACGGTGGCCTTGGCTTCGCCGTAGAGTGTCCCGTCGACATAGTCGCAGAGCAACGCATCTAATTCTGCGCACGTCATTGCACGATCCCGGGCACTTCCCCTGGCTTTGGAGTCCTCAGACAACTACGTTCTGTCTCCGCAGTATACGGGCCAACTCGGCCCGGCCACGATTCAGCCGCGACTTCACGGTACCTTCCGGCACCCGTAACACCGCGGCAATTTCTTTATATTCCATCTCCTCCAGGTCCCTCAGGACCACGGTCTCCCGCAGATCCGGCGAGAGCTTCTGGAGCGCGTTCTGAAGAACTTCACCGGCTTCCCGGCCGGCGAGCATCGCGTCGGTTCTCGAACCGACCGAGGCCTTCTCCTCGAGAACCGGCAATTGGTCTTCGAGTGAATCCGTAGACCGGTCCATTTTGGAGCGACGATAGTGGTCGATTAAGAGGTTTCGCGTGAGCCTGGTGAGCCAGACGACAAACTTGCCCTCGTTGGGGCGGAAGCATTTCAAGCTGCGAAAGACCCGCAGGAAGACCTCCTGCGCTATGTCCTGCGCTTCCGACTGCACGTTGGTGAAACGATAGCAGATCGCGTAGACTCGTCTGGTGTGCGTACGAACCAGGTCTTCCCACGCGACCTCGTCCCCTTTCAGGCATCGCTCTACCAGGCTGGCATCCGGGTCCACTGTGTCTCTCGAAAGGGTGCGGCGGTCAGTCACGCGGACAGAAGGCCAACATGTTCGGCTGGCCCCCATCATCGTAACCTGCGCTGCCATCGCTGCCATTTCTCACCTCTGGAGAGAACCGGGCGCCCTGGATCGGAAGGTTCCTCACCGAAGGTCCCGAATCTGTCTTCCAATATGAGAAACGAGGATATGCCATTGGAAGTTCAGTCAATCTCGTTGCGTAGCCGTCCCAAATCAAGCCGGTGGGGGACCGCCGGAGAATCCGGGCCGATCCCTATTCTAGCTTCCGGCCGGAGGGTGGCGGAGAATATTCGGTGGCAACCGCCGATCAATCAGGAGGTATCCAGATAAGCCCGCCATCCGGCCGACGCGTCGCTCGCTGGGCGGGGATCCTGGCGATCGCGTTCATTGTGATTGCCATTCTGGCTTACCGCTGGAAGGATATCGGTTTCGAATGGTCGGAGTTTACTGGCGCTTTTGAGCGTCTGGACTGGGCCTGGGTTGCGCTGAGCGCGGTGTGCGCCCTGGCGACCTATCCGGGACGCGCCCTGCGCTGGCGGGTGTTGATGCGTGGGGTCAAAGAGAAGGCCGATCTGTGGAATCTCACTTCGGCCACCGCCATCGGTTTCAGCGCGATCGTCGTACTCGGGCGCGCCGGCGAGTTGGTGCGCCCTTATCTGATTGCCGTCAAGGAGAAAGTCCCGTTTTCCTCGCAACTGGCGGCATGGTTTATGGAGCGGATCTATGACCTTCTCACCGCGCTGCTGATCTTCGGATTCGCCCTGATCCGGGTCCGGTCGTCGGGAGTCGATGTGGGACCCGCTCTGACGTGGGTGCTGCATATCGGCGGGTATGTCGCCGGCGCGCTCGGCATTGCCGTACTGAGCTTTCTGGTCATCTTCACCCGGTACGCGGAAGCCGCTGAGCGCCGGCTGCTGGAGGCATTGGCGTTCCTTCCGAAACGAACCCTGGGTCGCATCCAGGTCATGATCGTAGCTTTCCGCCAGGGAGTTGTTTCCTCCCGCCGCCCCAATTCGATCTATCTTGTCTCTCTTTACAGTCTTGGCGAGTGGACCCTGATCCTCCTCTGTTATGGGTGCCTGTTCCGCGCCTTTCCAGCGACGATGACCTTCAGTACTACTGACGTCGTAATTTTTGTTGGCTTTGTGGCCTTCGGGGCCGTGGTGCAATTGCCTGGAGTCGGTGGGGGCCTGCAGGTGGTGTCAGTGCTGGTGCTCACGGAGCTTTTCCAGGTAGGACTGGAGGCTGCCAGCGGCCTCGCGCTTCTCATCTGGCTGGTGACCTTTGTTATCATCATGCCGATTGGAATGGCGCTCGGGTTGCGGGAAGGATTGAGCTGGAACAGACTGAAGAGCATCAAGGACGAGACGCAACAACTATGACATGCCCGTTTTGCGGCTATCGCCAGGACCGCGTGATCGACTCGCGCGAGAGCAAGGAGGGTGACCTGATCCGCCGCCGCCGGCAGTGCCTGTCGTGCGAAAAGCGGTTCACCACTTACGAGCGAATCGACGAGATTCCCTACATGGTAGTCAAGAAAGACGGAAGACGGGAGAAATTCGATCGCCAGAAGGTGCTCAACGGTTTACTTAGGGCTTGCGAGAAGAGGCCGGTTAGCATGAGTTCGCTGGCCGCGCTGGTGGATGAAGTCGAGTCTGCGCTCTCGGAGGATCCGGACCGGGAAATCACTACTACAGAGATCGGAGAGCGCCTGATGCAGCGGCTGCGTAAGCTGGACAAGGTCGCTTACGTACGTTTTGCTTCTGTATACCGTGATTTCCAGGATGTGGAGGCGTTCTTCTCGGAGATTGAGACGCTGCGCGGGCCGAAGCGCGGGTAGTGAATGGTACCAAACTGCGGTGGGACTAGATCCGCAAAGTCGCTGTAACCAGGAGCTTATCCGGGCATCATATTAAATGGAGGCTTAACTTCCGCCGGCATCGATGTTATACTGAAGGCGGTGCTGTGCGGAGTCGTGTCTCGAAAGGCTAAGGAGAGGCGGATTCTCCAAAACCCTCAATAGGCCCTGGACCAGTCAGGCCTGACTTCATGTGTCCAGGGAAGGTGATAGAGCGTGGATCGTTTCGAAGACCAATTTCTGTCTGAAAACACTGGACCCTTGAACCTCCCTTTTGAAGAGGATGGGAACTATTTTCATCCGGAGGAAGTTCACGATAGCGAGGAAGAGCAAGCCCCACCCCAGGTCGAGGAATCGATCTACACTGATGACCCGGTTCGGGTGTACTTGCGAGAGATGGGCTCCGTCCCTTTGCTAACGCGGAAGGGCGAAGTTGGTTTGGCCCGGCGCATGGAACGCGGGAAAGACCGGATGCAGAGAGCGATCAGTCGGGCTCCCCTTGTGCAAATGCTGGTGGTAGATTTCGCCGAGCACATCAAGAAGGGAACTACCGACATCGAAAGCTTCATCGATCTCGGCAACGACAGCGAGGAAACGATCGAGCACCGGGAGATGCGGCGGGAAGTGGTTCGCAAGCAGTTTTTGAACCTGCTGGCACTCTACCGACGGCAGAGACAATTGGCCGAGAAGGTCAGTTCGATTCCCGCGAACAACAGGAAGCAGCGCCGCCGGTGGCAGAGCAAGCTGGCACGAAATCGGATCGAGGTCTCGCGACAAATCCGGGCCATTCCGTTTCAGATGGATGTCTGGCGGAATTTCGGTCTGGAGATTGAGCGGGCAACCGAAGAATTGATGCACCTCGACGCCGAGCTGCGGCGGGTGGAAGAGCGTGGAGGTCCGAATTCCCAGAGCCGTATCCGAGAGCTGAAGCGTGAGATCCGGAAGCGGGAGCTGGCCGCGGGCGCCAGCCTTGCCGACCTGCGCCATACCCTCAACGTCATGCGCCGCGGCGAAGTGGAAGCCGAACGGGCGAAGAAGGACCTGGTGGAAGCCAATCTACGTCTGGTCGTATCGGTGGCCAAGAAGTACGTTAACCGTGGTTTGCACCTGCTCGATCTGATCCAGGAAGGC
>CAYLSS010000066.1:0-10270 GCA_964385765.1 uncultured Solibacteraceae bacterium | reverse complement strand
CGTGATGTTCCCGATGGCGTTCGGCATCATTCCAATGGGCCCCGCGCCGCGTTCGCGCACTCGCGGCAGCATATTGGCGATGAAGCTGAGGTAGTGCTTGTCGATGAGGTTCACCGGAAACTGAACCGTATCCCACCCGTCGAAGGCGGCCAGGAGGCGCTGGTGCACGGAAGGGTCGCGGTGGCCGCTGAAGCCAATGTACCGGGTTTTTCCCGCCTGCTTCGCTTTCACGAAGGCTTCGAGGGCGCCGCCGGGCCCCAGGATCCTGTCGACCTCGGCATGAGTCGACACCTCGTGACACTGCCACAGGTCGAGATAGTCGGTTTCCATCCGGTTGAGCGTTTCATTGAGCTGCTGCGTCGCCGAGTACTCTTCGCGGAACTGAGCTTTGGACATCAGCAGCACTTTCTTCCGAAGGCCGCCGGCGAGCGCCTTGCCGTAGGCGATGTCGCTGCGCCCCGCATTATACTTGTGCGCGCTGTCGAGGAAATTGACGCCGAGATCGATGGCGCGGTGGACGATCCGAATTCCTTCCTTCTCGCCATTGACCAGGAAATGATAGCCGCCCAGCGTGAATCGAGACACCTCCAGGTCCGTGTTCCCGAGCCGTTTCTTAGGCATGCGGGCGGCGGCGAGCGCTTTCGAGTTGGCCGCCAGGGCGGCAGTCGCTTGCAGGAAAGTGCGACGATCCATGATCTCTCCGATTCAGCAGTTGCGTATCTACCACCTATTGTAAGGTAGTTCCCCTATTTGGACGCGTGAGATTCCGTCCCGGCCGGCGCAGGCTGAGGCAGCACGGTTGCTCTGACAATCGAGTCGAGCCTCGGGAATTCCCGCGCGAAATAGTCGTTGCCTTCGATCATCGCCTTGGTCGGATCGGGGCCGGCCCCTCGAGGCGCGACCTCCCCATAGGAGCTCCACAGGTCCTCGACCACGTCCATCCCCTGGACGACTTGGCCGAATGGCACGAATCCGTCTTTGTCCAACTCCGGATTGTCGCTAAGGTTGATGAAGACCTGAGTTGTCCGGCTGTTCGGACCCCGCTTCGCAAAGCTGACAAAGCCCCGCTTGTTGCTTTGCTTCCGCTCGTCGTCCCGGATCTTCATATCGCCGTAGAGCGACTGGATCTCCGGGTTCCCGTTGATACCCCACTGGACGATGAACCGCCGTATGACCCGGTGGAATCGGACCCCGTCATAGAAATGGTTAGTGACCAGGTGGAAGAAGTGATCGGCTCCGCGCGGCGCCCAATCCCGGTGGACTTCGATGACGAAGTCTCCCTTGGTGGTTTCGAACTTCACCTGGTAGACCTCCGGAGGTTTTTCCGGGACGGGAGGGGCTTCTTCAGCCTGCTCCGGTCCGGCGGCGCAGGAGAACAGGATCACAGCGGACACAGCCAGGAGAAGCAGGTTCTTATTTCGCATCGCGCCAATTATCTCCGATTCCGATGTCCACAATCAGAGGGACTTCCAACTCGTCGACACTTTCCATCGTATCCTTGACGAGCCCGGCGATCCCGGCGCTTTCGGACTCCGGGGCCTCGAAGATCAGTTCATCGTGGACCTGCAACAGCATTTCCGTCCGGAGGCCACGGGATTCGATCTCACGGTGAATGCGGATCATGGCGAGCTTGATCAGATCGGCCGCCGTACCCTGAAGCGGCGTGTTCACCGCGGTGCGCTCGGCAAAACCGCGGGCGTTCGGATTCCGGCTTTTGATATCCGGTATGGGACGCTGCCGGCCGAAAAGAGTAGTGGTCAGACCTTTCCGGCGGACCTCCTCGATGGTCCGATCGATGAATATCCGGACACCCTGGTACCGCTCGAAATAACTCTTGATGTACAGCTCGGCTTCGGTGCGAGGGATGCCGAGTTGGTTTGCCAGCCCGAAGGCGCTCAATCCGTAGACAATGCCGAAGTTGACTGCCTTGGCTCGCCGCCGTAGCTCGGGGGTCACCGCGATCGGCGGAACACCGAAGACCTCGGCTGCGGTCCGCGTGTGGATGTCCTCGCCGCATTGAAAGGCTGTCACCAGAACCGGATCCCGTGACATATGCGCCAGCAGCCGGAGCTCGATTTGCGAGTAATCGGCGACGATGAGCTTCCAGCCCGAACGGGGGACGAAGGCGGCCCTGATCTCGCGACCCAGGTCGGAGCGGATCGGGATGTTCTGGAGGTTTGGATTCGCCGAGGAGAGCCGTCCGGTGGCGGCGCCGGCGGGATTGAACGTCGTGTGAAGGCGCCCGTCCTCAGGCGAGATCAGCAGCGGGAGAGCGTCGACGTAGGTGCCCTTCAACTTGCCGACCTGCCGGTAGTCGAGCACGAGCTGAGCCACCCGGTATTCAGGGGACAGCACCTCCAGGACGTCGGCCGCCGTCGAGAGTCCTTTCTTCTTCCCGGACCGCGGCGGCGCCGGGAGTCCCATTTCATCGAACAGCACCTTGGCGAGCTGCTGGGGCGAGTTGATATTGAACGGATGGCCGGCGAGCTCATGGATCTGGGCGGCAAGCGCTGCGAGCCGCTCGTCCATCCGGACCGACAGGCGGTCGAGCTCACCGGCATCGATGCGGACGCCGTTGTCCTCCATGCGGGCCAGCACCGGCGCGAGCGGCAGGTCGATCGTCTCGTAGACGGAAGTGAGCCCGCGCTCCTCTACCTCGGCGGCGAGGCTGTTGCCGAGCTCCAACGCGAAGTCAGCGAGCTGATCCACGCCTCCCTCGGCTTTGGTCCGCAGGCGTCGCGCGATGACGGCGTCGGTAGTGCTGGCCGACGGATCGGCCGTGAGCAGGAAGTTGTACAGCACCGGATCATCGACGAAGCCTTGCGGACGCAGACCGGCGGCCCTGAACTGCCGCAGCAGAAATTTCCAGTCCAGAGCTGCTTTCCGGACTTCCGGATTCTCGATCAGAGGGCGAACAAGATCGAAGAACTCGCCCGGGATCTCGCGAGCCTCGCCGACCTGGGGCGCTAACCCGATCCGGCGCTCCATGAGCTCGCCCTCTCCGGTCTTGGCAAACGCGATTCCGACCCGGCCGGCATCTGTACAACGGGCAACGTACGCTTCGACATCGGTGGATTCCTCGAGTCTCCCGTAGTGGCGTTCTCGACTTACCGCCGGGCCTATATCTCCGATCTCCGCCAGGAGGCTGTAGAACTCGAGTTCACAGTACAGCTTCCTCAAGCTGTCGAGGTCCGGCTCGGCGGCGGTGAAGTCCTCCAGCTCCCATTGAATCGGCACGTCTGTTTGGATGGTCGCCAGTTCCTTGCTCAACAGGATCTGGTCCCGATGACTCTGGAGGCTCTCGCGGTAGGTTTTTCGCTTCACGTCGGCGGCGTGCTCAATCACGGATTCCGCCGAACCGTACTGGTTCACGAGGTCGCGGGCGCCCTTGTCGCCAATCCCCGGCGCACCGGGGATGTTGTCGATAGCATCGCCCTTCAGCGCCAGCAGGTCAACCACTCCGTCCGGCGGAACCCCCATGTAGTCAATGACTTTCGTGGTGTCATACCATAGGTCGTCCTTTCGCGGATCAAGCATCGCAATGTGGTCGCCGACAAGCTGAAGCATGTCCTTGTCGCTCGAGACGATGACCACGTCCGTCGCCTCACCGGCGCAGGAACGGGCGATGGTTCCGATAACGTCGTCGGCCTCATAGCCAGGATATTCGAGCACCGGAATCCGCATCGCGTCTAGTATTTTCCGGATATAGGGAATCTGCTCTGCAAGATCCTCGGGCATGGCCTTGCGGTTGGCCTTATACTCGGCGAACCCCTGCTCCCGCAGGGTGGGACCCTCGCTTTCAAACACAGCGGCGATGTGCTTCGGCTGAAAGGCGGTAAGGAGCTTGCGAACCATGTTGTGGAAGATGTAGACCGCCTCGGTCGACAGACCGGTCTTGGTGCGCATCGGCGGGGCTCCGGAACGGGCCCTGGCGTGGTAGGCGCGGAAGATGAAACCGTAGGAGTCGATGAGGAACAAACCCGGCCGCTGCATGCACCCCATGATACCGCCGGGCGTTTAGGGGAAAAGGCGTCGGATCGCAACAGAGCCACAAAAGAGCACACGGAGTGTGGCTGAAATGCAACACAATAAAAATTCAAGTGATTTTAAATCAGTGACTTGCAACCAGGAGAGAGGATTGCACATCATAGAATACTTGCATGTCTTCCAAGGAGAGACCTCTTGCGCTACGAGACGACTGTTCAGCGTTCGGTGACCGCCTCAGGCGTTGGCCTGCATAGCGGCGTTCCAGTAAACCTCCGCATCCGGCCGGCCCCCGCCCGAACGGGGATTGTCTTCGAGCGCACTGACCTGGAAGATTTCCGGATCGCTGCCACATGGCCCAACGTCACGCGTGTCAGCTATGCCACAAGCCTGATGCGACAGGGGGTCTTGATCTCCACCACCGAGCACCTGCTGAGCGTGTTTTACAGCATGGGAATCGACAACGTTGTGGTGGAGATCGACAACCTGGAAGTGCCCATCCTCGACGGGAGCGGACTGCCCTTCCTGGAACTGATCCGGAAGGCGGGCATCAAGCAGTTGCGGCGCAAGCGCCGGTATTTGCGCATCCTGAAGCCGGTTTCGGTTGAAGCCAACGGCAAGCGGATTACAATCGTCCCGGCGGACAGGTTCCGGCTCACCTGCGCAATCGCGTTCAATCATCCGATGATTGGCGAGCAACGGCTGGAGATTGACGTGGACCCGACCACATATGGGGACGAGATCGCTCCGGCACGAACCTTTGGCTTCGCCCACGAGCTCGACAAGATGCGCGACATGGGACTGATTCGGGGCGCCAGCCTGGATAACGCAGTTGGCTTCCACCAGAATGGCGTGCTCAATTCCGAAGGGCTGCGTTTCCCGGATGAGCCCTGCCGGCACAAGGCGCTGGACTTAATTGGCGATCTCGCACTCATCGGCAAACCGATTCTCGGTCACGTGATCGCGGAACTTGCCGGGCATGCGATGCATGTCGCACTTGTTTCAAAGATCATGTCGGATTCTTCGCTATACGAGATTCTCGTATTTGACAGGGTTTCGGAAGCGCACCTGACAGCAGTGAGCTCGTAGCCGGGAGCCGCTCTTTTTGGCGAACTGTCGCCATCTCGCTTCACCACTCAGCGAAAGCGCGTTGACGGAGGGGCGGGGCGGCGCTACGCTTAGAACGAGGAGATCAATGACTCGGTACTCGCCGTCCCGTAGCTACCTTACGGCGAGCGTGGTCGCCGTCGCACTAGGCGCCGTGTCGGTCTGGTTCGCTGTCGACTGGACACCAGCCAGTGTAGCGGCTGGCCTGTTTGCTCTCAGCGGAGCTGCGCTCATGTTCTTGGCTACAAGACCACCAATAGAGATTCGCGAAGAGGGTCTCGTCATCGGCCGCCGACAGGTGGCTTGGAGCGATATCGAGCGAGTAGATCGAACAGGTTGGATTTCCCCGCTGGTTGTCCATATCACGTTTCGTGGAGGGCAGCGGTATCTCCTCGTGCATCCAGGCGATCTGGATTCCTCGAACAGCCTCCTCCGCCATCTCCGACGTTTTTCGACCCGGGCTCTGATCGATGGGATCCCGTACCATCAGTTTTGGGGGGAGGCGATGGACGCCAGCCGCCAGGTGAAACCGACTTACCGGCTGCTAAGAGAGGAAGATGAGGCCGAGGTCGAGCGTTTGTATCATCGGCTGAAGAAGGTCGGACGGCTCGATTCCACCAATTCGAACGACGAGAAATAGCCTCTCTTGCGCCTGCAACCCTCTACTCCTGCAAAGCCGCCGGCACCTGACGACCGGGATATCGATGTGTCGATGATCGAGGCGTTGCGGACATTACGTCCCTATGCCCTTTCCTACCGCGGCGGCTTGGTCAAGGGAATTGCTTCGTTACTTTCGCGAAACGTGTTTGGGACCGCGATTCCCTTTGTCATGGGCTATGCGGTCGATAACCTGGCGCGGGATTTTGATTTGAGGCGGGCCATGGGTTTCGCCATGGCCTTGGTGGTTTTGACCGGCCTGAAGGGCCTCTCCCAATATGCAATGCGTGTGATCCTGATTGGAATCTCACGCGACATCGAGTACGATCTCCGGCGGGACCTGTTCGCCCACCTGATCCGAATGTCGTCGGATTTCTACTCAGACTTCCGAACCGGCGACATCATGGCCCGTGCGACGAATGATCTGAACGCGGTACGCATGATGACCGGCCCCGGCGTGATGTACACCATCGACACGGTCACGACCGCTGTGCTGGCAGTGGCTGTGATGTCATGGGTGGACTGGCGTCTCACGCTCTTCGCGCTTCTCCCGGCCCCGTTCGTCTCGCTGATGGTCGCTCGCTTCGGCAACTACATTCATCGCAAGTACCAACGAATCCAGGCGCTTTATTCCGATATGAACAACCGGGTCCAGGAAGGCCTGACCGGCTTGAGGGTGGTTCGCGCCTACGTTCAGGAAGGGACGGAGAAGCGCCTGTTCAAAGGCCTGAACCGCACCTATGTCGATGAAGCACTGAGCCTGGCGAAGGTCTCCGGCATCTTCATGCCAGCTCTCCAGAGCCTGACCGGTTTCTCGTTTCTGATCGTTTTGTGGTATGGAGGCTACCGCCTGCTTCAGGGTGAGATTACCCTGGGTACCTTTCTGATGTTCAACGTCTACCTCGGCATGCTGGTCTGGCCGATGGTGGCGATGGGATGGGTGGTCAGCTTACTGCAGCGCGGCCGGGCGTCCGTCGGCCGGCTGCGGAACCTTCTGGATCGGAAGCCTCTTATCAAGGATCCGCCGCAGCCGATACCGATCCCGGATCCGCTTCGAGGAGAGATCCGCTTCGAGAGCGTTCACTTGAAGATTAACGGACAAAAGATCATCCGCGGCATCGATCTGACCATAGCCGCCGGGTCGACGGTCGCCATTGTCGGTCACACCGGGAGCGGTAAGAGCAGCCTGGTGCAACTGATCCCGCGAATCTATGACCCGTCGGAGGGACGTGTCGTGCTGGACGGGAACGATATCCGTGAGTATCGGGTGGCCGATCTCCGGCGCAACATCGGATTCGTGCCGCAGGAGACGCTGTTGTTCGGCGCCACACTGGCGGAGAACATTGCATTCGGCACGCCCGGAGCCACCGAGGAAGAGATCCGGAAGGCAGCGGAAGCGGCTGGACTGGCAGATGATGTGTCCGACTTTCCGGCCGGTTACCAGACCGTTGTTGGAGAGCGCGGCATTACTCTCTCAGGGGGACAGAAGCAGCGCACGGCAATTGCCCGGGCGATTCTTCGCGATCCCGCGGTCCTGATTCTCGACGACGCCCTCTCCAGCGTGGATACGCTTACCGAGGAACGGATCATTACCGCGCTTTCCGACACGATTCGCAGTCGCACTACGATTCTGATCTCCCATCGGGTTTCGACAATCCGCCATGCCGACGAGATCTTCGTGATTGAAGAGGGCCGGGTGGCCGAACGCGGCGACCATAGCTCGCTGTTGGCCGCCGGCAGGTGGTATGCCGACCTGTATCGCAAGCAGCTTCTCGAAGAGGAGTTGGAGTCGATCTAAACCTAAACTTAAAGGAATTTGGAAACCACCCGGAAGATCCTCGGAAGAAATCGTCCCGTCCGTCCTAGGAAGTGGCGCGCGAGAAGATCGACGAGAACAACCCTGTAATCGACGTGGGCTTCATTTTTTTCTTCTTTGTCGGCTCCTCGAAGGCTGCCGCGGGCTGTCCGGAAAGCTTCTGCGCCAAGGCGATCATGCTCTTGCCGAATGCGCTCGTGTTAGCGATCGGCTTGCCTTCGACCAGGGCGCGCTGCACCGCCTCGTAGTCACTTGCGACGATCTGGTAGATGTCGGTATGCAGCGCGGTCGCAATGGCGTCCTTGCCGAGACCGACGTCGCGGCTATAGCGGTTGACCACCAGCCGTACCTTCGATCCCTCCACGCGGCTGCGGTCAAGGTGCGCTAAGACACGCTGGGTGGCCTGCAGCGCGGGCAACTCGTTCGTGGTCACCAGCAGGATCGTATCCGCGATTCGAGCCAATGACAGTCCCCAATCGCCGAAGAGGCTGTCACAGTCCGCAATAATCGTGTCATAAAGCTGGCGGGCGAACTCTAGCACCGTTGACGGGTCATGCGCTTCATGGATCGTGTCCATGGGATTGTCCGGCGCCAGGACGACCTCGAAACCAGCGACCTCGGATACGACTCCTTTCCACAAATCGCCGTCCAGATTCGACGCGAGGTTCATCGCGTCGAGAAAACTGTAGTTTGACTTGAGCTTCAGCAGGAAAGAGATGGTTCCGGTAAGCGGATCGAGATCTGCCAGCAGCAGTCTGTTCGCGCCCAGTGTCTTGCGCCGGTAGGCAAGATTGGCGGCGATAGTGCTGGCGCCGCATGCTCCCTTGCTGGGCGCCACACAGATAATCTTCCCGCCTTTCCCGTATGCGATCTGCGGGCTGAGCTGCGAGAGACGTATCAGCACCGGCTTCAGGTCTTCGACGCTGAATGGTTGCATCAGGAACTCCGTGGCCCCTTGCCTCAAACAGCGGAGGATGAGGTCGGGCGAGTTCTTGCCGAGCATGACCACAACCTGGAGGCCGGCGTCGATGATCTGAAGTTCGTTGATGATCGCCAGCGCACGTTCGGAGTTCGATTCGACATCGAGGAAACAGAGCCGCGCGTTGAAGCTGGCCGTCAGCTCCGACAGCGCCTCAGCAGACGGGTAGTCTTTAACGGGATGGATCTGCACGCCCGCTAGATTGTGAGACACCAATGGCGCGAGCTCTGACATCATCGACGGATTCGGGCAGATGATCAGGGCGTTGACCGAGACGGATTGACTTTTCGCTTCAAGATTCGCCATCACCTATCGATCCGACCGGCTTCTCTAGAAACCACGTCATTCCATCGGCCGGTTAAGAGAAAAACATGAGAGTTGCGCGTGGCGCACCCAACTAGTTCCAAGAAAGCATTTCCCGGGCCGATAAGACAAAGCGGAGCCCGAAGAGATGGCGGCTGCAATGGACGCATCCCGGGCCGCCGCGGGCCAATCGGTCGCAACACCTAGAAAACGAACGGCCAAGGAGTAGCAACGGATGAAAAGAGTTGGAGTGTGCGAGACCCAGCCACTCACTGCGGAAGGACTACGATCCGTGCTCGGGTCCTCGTCGCAGCTCGAGTTTGGATCAGCCACGTTGTCGCTGGTCGACGGAGCCCGGATGGTCAGAGAGACCGAGCCTGACATCCTCGTGATCGATAAAGGCCTGGGAGCCCACGCGGTGATGGCGTGGATCGCCGAGCTGCGGGACAGCGGAGCGCCATGCGAAATCGTGGTGTGGGGCAACACCATCTCCGAGCCAGAGGCCTTGCGGCTCTTGCAACATGGCGTCCGGGGAATCTTGAAGAAATCGGCCGAACGTTCCACAGTGATCGCCTGCCTTGAAGCCGTTGCCAACGGCTCAAACTGGATGGAAGATTCCCTGTTCCAGGACACGCCGCGGCATGACGGCTACCACCGTTCGGAGCTCACGCCTCGGGAACGCCAGGTGCTCGAGCTCGTCGAGCAGGGACTCAAGAACAAGGAAATCGCGCGAGAACTCGGAATCCGTCCGGGAACCGTCAAGATCCACTTGAAGCATATTTTCGAAAAGACGGGCGTCCGCGGCCGTTACGGTTTGGCACTCACGGGAATGCGCAACAAGGGGATCCTTACGCTCTCACACGTCTAGCCAACAGTCAGGCTCGTCCGCGGCGGCGCACCCCATTGTCCTTACACGACAATGCCTTACACAGATTGCGGCATAGCGCGTGCTATTCTGTCAACAGTGCGTGCAATGATCGCTACGGCGAATCTGCTGCTCTTAGGCATTGCGCTTGTATTCCCAGTCGGTTCAGCGGGCTCCTCTGACCTGGTAGCAATCATGAAAGGGGAGTTGGAGCGGAACTTCAATATCCTCAAGAGCAAACCCGAAACTCCCGTCTACTACATCGCGTATGCGATCACCGACACCGATACAACGAGGCTCAGCGCAACTAACGGCGCCATTCGCTGGGAGAATGCTGATCGCCGGCGCCGGGTTGACGTCACTGTCCGGGTCGGTTCGCCAGCGCTGGACAACTACCACACCGCCGATGGTCGTCTACCCCGTTTCACCTCGGGCGTAGAGATTCCGCTGGAGGACGTGCCGAATGCCATCCGGCAGTCCTTGTGGCGGGAGACCGACCGCACGTTCCGCCTCGCTTCTCGTCGACTGATCGAAATCCAAACCGAGCAACAGGTGAATG
>CAYLSS010000065.1:1354-10294 GCA_964385765.1 uncultured Solibacteraceae bacterium | reverse complement strand
CCGAGAGCGCTCGGGCCTCGGGGCGGAACTTGACGAGCAGCAGGTCGGGCGAGGAAAGGTGGAAGAAGCTCAGCGCATGCGACTGCAGCACCTGCCCGTAGTTCATCAACCGGCGCTGCTTCTCGGCCGCCGGCGGAACGGTCACTCCGAGGATCGCGTCGCCTGCTTTGGAACTCGCCAGGATGTGGCTCACCGGACAGATGCCGCAGATGCGCGACATCAGACCGGGCATCTCGTAAAAAGGCCGTCCTTCGCAGAATTTCTCGAAGCCGCGGAACTCGACGATGTGAAACTGCGCGGTATCCACCTCGCCCGTGTCGTCGACGTAGATCGATATCTTGGCGTGACCCTCAATGCGGGTTACCGGATTAATTTCGAGTCGTTCACCCATGGCTTATCCGAACCTCAGCTTCTGTTGTGGCTCCGCCTTGCCGTCGAGCAGGTCGAACACGAAGGTCCGGATCTCGTCGGCGGAAGGCGGGCAGCCCTGCAGGAAGTAGTCGACCTTAACTACTTCGTGTACCGGACGTACGCGGTCGAGCAGGGTGGGGACCACGTTGTTGCCGGACGGGATCCCGCGCACCTCGAGCGATGTTTCCCGGTAGGCACGATCCAACACCTCGTCCACCTGGAAGAGATTGCGCAACGCGGTCACGTTACCGGTGACCGCGCAATCGCCGAACGCCACGAGGATCTTGGTGTGCGCGCGGACGTGCTTGATGTGTTCGAGATGATCGCTGTTGGCCACGGCGCCCTCGACCAGCGTGATGTCGACATCCGGAAACTCCTTGTTGTCGACGATCGGCGATGTCACAATGTCGGCGCGCGCAGCGAGATCCAGCAGATACTCGTCCAGATCGAGAAACGACATGTGACAGCCCGAACAGCCGCCGAGCCATACCGTCGCGATACGGGGTTTCTTCTCGTCGCTTACCGGATCCATTCTCTCTTCTCCCTGGCGGTGACGATGTATTTCAGGAAACGCCGGTCTTTCCGCGACTCGCCCACCGTCTTGCCTTTCTCGAACAAAGCGCCGGTCGGGCAGACCTGGACGCACTTCCCGCACGAAGTACAGGTGTCAGACTGCCCCCACGGCTCGCCCAGGTCGGTGATTACGGTGGACGTGGCGCCGCGCCCGCGAAGGTCCCACGTATGCGCGCCCTCCACCTCATCGCAAACACGCACGCAGCGGGTGCATAGCACGCAGCGATTGTGGTCAAGGCCGAATTGATGGTGCGAGGTATCCATTCCAAGCTTCGGGAACTGGTAGCGCAGGCGGACGTGGTCCATGCCGACATACTCGGCCAGGTCCTGCAGCTCGCAGTTGCCGTTCTGCACGCAGACCGAGCAGATATGATTGCGCTCGGCAAACAATAGCTCGACGAGGAGCTTGCGGTGCTGCTTCAGGCGGTCCGTGTCGGTCTGAACCTCCATACCTTCCTCTACCGGGGTAAGCCAGGAGGCCGCGAGCTTACCTCGCCCGGCCACCTCGACCAGACAGAGACGGCACGCTCCCACCTCCGTCAGCCCCGCAATGTGGCACAGGCGCGGGATCTTGATCCCATTGTTCCAGGCGACGTCGAAAACCGACTCCCCCTCGACGCCGGTCACCATTTGCCCGTTGATAGTCAGTGTCTTGACGCTCATCGCATCCCTCCGAGCTTGGCTTCGTATTCGTGGCGAAAGTACTTCAGCGTGGTCATGACCGGGTTGGGGGCACTCTGACCGAGACCGCAAAGACTCGTCTCGCGCAGCAGCGCCGAAAGCTGTTCGAGCATTTCCATGTCCATCTCGGCGCCCTCGCCTTTGACCAGCCGTGCCAGAATGTCGTGCATCTGAACGGTACCCGCACGGCAGGGGACGCACTTCCCGCAGGATTCGTCCATGCAGAATTCCATGAAGAAGCGTGCTACATCGACCATGTCCGATTTCTCGTCCATGACGATCATGCCGCCCGACCCCATGATCGATCCGATCTTGGCGAGCGACTCGTAGTCGACCGGTGTATCCAGGTGCTCTTCCGGAATGCAGCCGCCCGACGGCCCGCCCGTCTGGACCGCCTTGAATTTGCCGCCCGGAACGCCCCCGCCAATGTCGAAGATGATCTCGCGCAGCGGCGTTCCCATCTCGACCTCGATCAACCCGGTATTGCGGATCTTGCCCGCCAGGGCGAAGACCTTGGTGCCCTTGGACGCGTCAGTGCCAATGCCGGCAAACCACTGGCCTCCCTGGTCGATGATCGGCGCGATGTTGGCGTAGGTCTCGACGTTGTTGATCAGGGTCGGCTGACCCCAGATGCCGCGCTCCGGCGGGTAAGGAGGGCGCTGGCGCGGCTGGCCGCGTTTCCCCTCGATCGACGCGATCAGGGCCGTCTCTTCGCCGCAAACAAACGCTCCGGCTCCGATCCGCAGATCGATCCGGAACTGGAAGCCGGACTCGAAGATGCGATTGCCGAGGATTCGTTCGCGCTCGGCCTGCTTGACCGCGGTTTGCAAGCGCTGGATCGCGAGACCGTACTCCCCGCGAACGTAGATGAAGCCCTGCTGCGCGCCCACGGCAAAGGCCGCAATCGCCATCCCTTCGAGTACGCGATGCGGATCGCCTTCGAGAATCGAACGATCCATAAAGGCGCCCGGATCGCCCTCGTCGGCGTTGCAGACAACGTACTTGGTCTCCGATGGCTGCCTCGCCACCAGCTCCCACTTCAGACCGGCCGGGTAACCGGCGCCGCCCCGGCCGCGCAGCCCGGAAGTCTTTACTTCCTCGACGACCTCCTGCGGCGTCATTTCAGTAAGGGCGTAGGCAAGCGCCTGATAGCCTCCCACGGCGATATAGTCCGACAGGCTCTCCGGGTCCATGCGGCCCGAGTTGGCCAGCACGATGCGCCGCTGCCGCGAGAAGAAGGGAGCATTGGTGTCGGCCTTTTTGAATGCGAGCTGCTCCTTCTCCACCGGGTTCGACGAGATCAGCGCCGGGGCGTCATCAGCGGTAATGTCGCCATAGAGTGCACCGTCGGCTTCGCTCCGGACCAGGGGCCCGCGCGAGCAGAGTCCCATGCAGCCGGTGCCGTGCACCTCGATCTTGTTCTCCCGGCCGGCCGCCTTCACTTGTTCGGTGATGGCCTTCTTAACTCCGTCGGAGCCACAGGACACACAGCCGGCAGCGGTGCAGCAGTAGACACGGTTCTCCAGACTTTTCCGTCGATCCAGCTCCGTCGTCTGTTTCTCGTAAAGTTCTTCGATGGTCATTCGACACCGATCCTATCCAGATCCTCGCCCAGTGCTTCGGGTGTCAGACGGCCCACGATTTCCCCATTCTTGATCGCTGCCGGCGCCAGGCCGCAGGCGCCGATACAACGAGCCGAGTCGACGCTAACCTTGCCGTCTGGGCTCGTCGAGCCCGCTTTGGCGCAGCGCTTCTCGAGTGTCTCGAGCAATCCAAGCGCCCCCTTGACGTAACACGCGGTACCGAGGCACACGATATAGGAATGCTCCCCCTTCGGCTCGAGCGAGAAGAAATGATAGAAAGTCGCCACGCCCAGCACGTGACTGGGCGGCAGCTTCAGTTTTCGCGAGATCGTCTTCAGCAACTCCGGGGTCAGAAAGCCGTAAAGCTCCTGCGCCGTGTGGAGCACTTCGATGAGCGCGTCGCCCGAATACTTGTGACGCGACATCGCTCGCTCGAGGAATTTCGGGCGGTTATCCTTGACCGCTGGTGCGGTTTTTGGTTTTGATTCCGTTGTACCGAGCATTCTAATTCCTGGCTGTTGTGCTGAGCATCCTAATTCCTAGCTAATGAAGACAAATAAAAGACATCAACCCGGCATTTCCCGCAATGCATCCCTGTCACAGCAAGCGCCGGTAACATGCGCCTGCGGCAATTACCTCCTATAGTCGCAGATTCCGCATTTGCGCTCCATGTTGGAGGGATCGCGAAAACCGCGGAGAGTCTCGGATTCTTCCCATAATTGGCGCAATCCGCTTTTGTCGAGGCTACCGGCGGAAACCGGTATGTGCGAGCACGCAAAAACCTCTCCGCGATGCGAGATGAAGCAACTGCTGCATCCGGCGCCGCAACGATCGAGATCCGCCTCGGATTGCGGATTTCGACGTGCCCGCGACTGCTCAGCGTCCAGCCCCTGTCCGGCAGTCCGCTTGAATGGCGGCGCGCACATCGCTGATACCTCGACGGTCGTTCTGGCCGCCTGCTCGCAAGTCCACTTCAGGAGCTCTTGCGCTTCTTCTTCCGTTATCCTCTGGTCGCCGGGAATCGCCAGGCCGCAGCCGACCGGCTGCAGCAGATAGAGATAGAGCGAGCGAACACCCAGCCGGCGAGCGAGGCTGACCATCTCGGGAAGCTGATGGACGTTGTGGCGGGTCACCGTCGCGTTGACTTCCGTTCGGATGCCGAGTTCCCGGAGCAGGTCAATGCCGCGAACGGCCGAATCGAAGGCTCCCTGGTGGCCGCGGAATGTGTCATGCATGACCGCGTCCGCGCCGTCGAGGCTGACCGCCACGTTCCGGATGCCGGCGTCGCGAATGCGCTCGGCCATGGCCTCGTCAATGAGCGTGCCATTGGTGGCCAGAGCGACGTGCAGGCCGTAACGAACCGCATATTCAGCAATGCCGAAAACGTCACGCCGCCAGAGCGGTTCACCACCGGTCAGGACGAGCTCGAGCGGGCTGTACTCCGCAATCCGATGGACCACTTCACAGCATTCGGCGAAACTCAGATCGTCGGTCGATATCAGCTCATCGCCGCTCGCACGGCAGTAAATGCACCGGAGATTACAGCCAGTTGTCAGCTCCCAGAAGATCTGTCGCGGCCCGGATGCTGCCGGGCCTCGCTCTCTGCGCATGATGGGATCTGAAGGTGCAATTCGGTAGCCAGCGTCGTTGGCTGAGGAATCAACGGGTTACCCGCGATCAATGGGTTATTTGGCTCACTGATCCTGCCGCGCAATCCGATGTTCAACGTTACTATGCGTTATTTAACTCACTTTGGTCGTGCGGACCGGCGCTTTGAAGGCAGCAGCTCGCACCAATCACCACCTATTTCCGATAGCGCTCCTCGATCGCGTGAATCTTCGCCACCCGCCGAACATGGCGCTCCTCGCCACTGAAGCTGGCCTGGAGGAAGACGTCGACCAACTCCTCCACGACCGCCGGGCCGGTGGTGCGGGCGCCGAGCACGAGAACGTTCATATTGTCGTGCTCGACCCCCTGGTGCGCCGAATAGCTGTCGTGGATCAGGCCGGCCCGGATGCCGGGGATCTTGTTGGCCGCAATCGACGCTCCGACCCCGCTGCCGCAAATCAGGATGCCCCGTTGACTGTCGGCCCGGAGGATGACGGCGGCGACGGCCTCGGCGAAATCCGGGTAGTCCGACGGCGCGTCGCTGTCGGCGCCGACATCGATGACCTCGTGGCCCTCGGCGCGAAGATGTTCCACGAGTTCCTGCTTCAACCGGTAGCCGGTGTGGTCGGCGCCGATAGTGACTTTCATCGCTCCATCATGACAGCGCTTCGGCAACTGCCTTGTCCAGGATCTCCAGGCCGGCCGCCACGTCGTTTCCCAGGTGCACCCGCAGCGCCCGGCGCTTCCGTTCGACCAGCACCTGAAAGTCGCCTCGAGCCTGGGCTGCGATCACCGTGCCGAACGTCAGATTGCGGCCCGGAATCGGAAGGTCGGCGTCATGATCGCAGGTGATCTGAAGGAAGACTCCGGTGTTTGGCCCTCCCTTGTAGGCCTGACCGGTCGAGTGCAGGAATCGCGGCCCGAAGCCGAGACAGGTGGCGACGCGTTTGCTGTCGCGGATCCTGGTTCGCATGCGCTGCAACACTTGCTCGTGCGTCTCATTCATCGCGATGTAGGCGAGCAGCGCACAGTAGTCGCCCTCGCCGAGGCGCGACAGGTGAGCGCCTATGCAGGCGGCCAGCGATTGCCCGGCCCCGCCGTTCAGCGCAGCCGCGTTGGATTCGTCGGTAAACAGTTTGATACCGCGGGCTTCCCACAGCGGCTCCTCGGCGGGAAGCGAGCCCGCCTTTTCGTACTCGTCAGTCAAAGCCCGGCTGGCGACCTTGCTCGCCTCGACGTCGGGCTGGTTGAACGGATTGACCCCCATCACGGATCCCGCCACCGCCGTGGCGATTTCCCAATGGAACATCTGCTGGCCGAGATCGTAGGTGTCCCGGAGACTCACGCGCACCACCGGCTGGGCGGCCCGCTCCAGCGCTTCGATGGCTTCGTCCTGAGTCGAGTCGGGTTCGGTGTCGAGCCGCAGATACGCGAAAAGCCGGTCATTGCCATAGATCGCGGGCGGGCCTAACGGCTCCCGGTCCACCGGGATGATCGCCTTACCCTCTTTGCCGGTGGATTCGGCCAGTAGCTGCTCCAGCCAGGCTCCGAAATCGAAGATTCTGGGCGAGCAGACGATCGTCAGCTTGTTGCGGCCGAGGTTGGCCAGCGTCCCCAGGACCAGGCCCAGCAGGACCCCGGGGTTTCGCGCCACCGGCGGACATGCGGAGCAGGCGACCACCATCTCCAGAGTCCGGTTCAGAAATTCGGCCACATCGATTCCGGCAAGAGCAGCGGGCGCCATGCCGAAATTCGATAGTGCAGAGAACCGGCCGCCAATCGACGGAACACCGTAGATCACGTGCCGAAACCGTTCCTTGCTGGCCATTGCCTCGAGCTTCGATCCCGGGTCCGTAATGGCGATAAACCGGTCGCCCGCCGCCTCGTTGCCGACAGTCTCCTTCATCCGAGCGTAGAAGTAGTCCTTCATGACGTTCGGCTCGAGCGTGCTGCCGGACTTGCTCGCGACAATGAAGGCAGTCCGACTGAGATCGACGCTTTCCTCGATCGCCCGCACCTGCGCCGGATCGGTGGAGTCGAGAACCTTCAACTCGGGAAAGCCTTCCACCTTCCCGTAAGTCATGCCGAAGACCTCCGGGCACAGGCTCGAACCACCCATGCCGAGCAGCACGAGATGTTCGAGGTCCGATGACCTCACTTCCGAGGCCAGGCTCGCGAAGGTGTCGAGATTCTCCATCTGTTGTTCGACAATATCGAGCCAGCCAAGCCACTTCCCCTCGTCCGAACCCGTCCACAGCGTTGCGTCCCGCGACCAGAGCCGCCGAACCCTGCCCACGCCCCACTCCTCGATCTGTTTTTTCACCGCTGTATCAAGCTCCGCGGGCAGATGCACGCTCTGCCGGTCAATGCAGCAGGTGTCCTTGAACTTGCAGCGGGCATCCACGCCCTTCAGCAGATCGTCGAAGGCGGCGGCGAACTTGCGCACGCCGTCGATCACCAGCTCGTCGGTGATCTGTTTCAGGGAGAAGCCCTCGTCATCGAACGCCTGAATCGTCGCCGAGGCTTCCTCGAGGCCGCTTTCGAGCGTCGATGCCGGATTGCCGTGGTCCCGGAATGCATCGTAGGTGGCCGGCGCAAGGGTATTGACCGTATCCGCTCCGATCAGCGAGTCGACGTAGTGCACATCCGAATAGGTCGGATTCTTGGTGGTGGTGCTGGCCCATAGCACGCGCTGGGATTTCGCGCCCCTCTCGGCGAGCGCTTGCCATCGCGGGCCGCTGAAGAGCCGCTTGTAGTTTCGATAGGCAAGCTTGGCATTGGCGATTGCGACTTTGCCGAGCAGATCGGACAGCCGCCTCCGCTGTTCCTCGTCCGTGCTGTTGCCGAGCCTCGCCTCAATCTGCTTGTCGGCGAGGCCGTCCACCCGGCTCACAAAAAAGCTCGCCACTCCGCTCACCTTGCTGACGTCGCCTCCCGCCGCGGCGAGCCGCTCGAGCCCGCTGATGTAGGCCTCGGCCACCTTCTCATGGGCGTCGAGCGAGAACAGCAGCGTGGTGTTGACGTTAATGCCTTGGCTGATGAGCTGTTCGATTGCCGGTGTTCCCTCCGCCGTCCCCGGCACCTTGATCATCACGTTCGGTCGTTCCACCGCCTTCCACAAGCGGCGTGCTTCCTTGATGGTCGCCTCGGTCTGATACGCCAGATAAGGGGAGACTTCCAGGCTGACATAACCGTCGCCGCCCGCCGTTGAATCATAGAGAGGCCGGAAGACGTCCGCTGCTTGCTGGATGTCCCGGATGGCGAGCTGCTCATAAATGCTCATCGGGTCCAATCCGTTCAGCTTCAGTTCGGCCAACTGTTCCCGATAATCATCGCTGCCGGTAATCGCCTTTCCGAAGATGGCTGGATTCGAAGTAACGCCGCGCAGGCCGTCTTCCTCGATCATGCGTTCCAGTTCGCCGCTGGAGATCAGTGTTCGGCGGATGTAGTCCAGCCACACCGACTGTCCGAATTCGTGCAGTTTCTTTAGCGGATTCATGATGTCTTTAGGGTCGGATGCGCCGGCAATCCGGCGATCCCTCCAATGTGGGTATTCTCCCACGATCGGCATATTGTCACACGTCGCCTCTCTGTCTTCTCGGATCACCCCTGGGAAAGCACAGGCATCTCGATTCCTGACCGGCAGCGCCGGCGGTCGGCTGTCGGACCGTGAAACCCGTTAGAATGGGGCAGCTCGACTCCCGAGTGCCGGGACTCCTCAACCCCGGGCGCGCCTCTGCAGCGGTGCGCGCAGGTTCTATCGAGAGTGTGTCGATTCATAGAAATGTTACCGAAACTGCCTATGCTGCTCCTTGACGCCGAAAAGGGACTTGCGCGTTGACGACTCCTTCAGATGGTAAGCACTCTAGCTCCCTGGCGCCGCCGGAGCCACGAGCGCGCCGTCGATTTGCGGGTTGGATCGCGGGCGCCAAGGTGTTGTTGCTGCTCTATGTCTTCATGATCGGCGTCAACGCGCTGGGCGACGGCTTCAAGCTGTTGGGCAGCGACTTGCTTGATTCCTTCTTCGAGGCCACCTCCAATCCATTCATCGCTTTGATGGTCGGTTTGCTCTGTTTGGTTTCTT
>CAYLSS010000065.1:0-1344 GCA_964385765.1 uncultured Solibacteraceae bacterium | reverse complement strand
TGGTCCAGAGTTCCTCGGTTACCACCGCTCTGGTTGTCGGCCTGGTCGCGGCGCCCGAGAACCCATTGCCGCTGTCGGATGCCGTTCCGATGATCATGGGCGCCAACATCGGAACAACGGTCACCAATACGTTGGTCTCCATTGGGCATATGGGCCGCCGGGAGGAGTTTCGGAGAGCATTCGCGGTGGCCACCTGCCACGATTTCTTCAACTACACGGCGGTGTTGATCCTGCTGCCCCTCGAGATCGCCACCGGTTTCCTTTCAAAAGCCGCGGATGGAGTTGCGATTCGCGCCACCGCGGCCGGCGGCGTCGAGTTTGAAAGTCCGATTGTCGAAGCGCTCGAATTCGGCTCGACCCCGATTCGTTTCCTGGCCGAGCAGCTCTTTGCGAGTTCGGTTTGGCAGGGTGTCGTCATCATCGCGTGCAGCGCCCTCTTCATTTTCGGCGCCCTTCTCTTTCTGGTGCGGACGATGAAGGGCCTGATCGGAGGCCGTACCGAGGCCCTTATCGGGAGAGCCCTGGGACGCCACGCCGTGCTGGCCGTGGCCATCGGGATGATCGTGACAATGATGGTGCAGTCGAGCTCCATCACAACCTCGCTCCTGGTACCGCTCGCCGGCGCCGGATTGATCACCCTGGAGCAGGCCTTCCCGGTGACGCTCGGCGCAAACGTGGGGACCACGCTGACCGCGCTGCTCGCGGCGTTGGCCGTTTCCGGGCCGAATGCCCACTTCGGCGTCGCGATCGCGCTTACTCACCTGCTGTTCAATGTTCTGGGGATTGGGATCATCTATCCGCTCAAAGCCATCCGACAGCTACCGTTGCTGGCTGCTCGAAAGCTCGCGGATTTCTCCCTCAGGTCGAGATTCGGCGGGCTGGCTTACGTGGCTATTCTGTTTTATGGGGTACCGGCGTTGTTTGCCTGGCTGCATCCCTAGACTTTAAGGGCAGGGGATGAGCGAATCCGCGGCCGTCTCCACCCGCTCCGGCCGGCGTTACTTCCCGGTCACCCAGATCGGAGAGCCCCAACCGATCTCCCCATCCTCTTGCCGCACCCGGACATAGTAGAAGTTCGCCTCCTCGCCCGGAGTTTCGGTGTCGCGGTATTCAAACTCCACCACGCGCTCCCCGGGTTGTTGCGCGAACACGCGTTTGTTGTCCTTTACGATCTCCACGTCCGCGAACGGACGCGTCCCCTCAACGTGGATGCGGAAACGAGGCGGTTCGGAGACCTCCGCATCATCCCCCATGAGAAACTCCCGGCCGCCGGCAACCAGGCGCATGTCGACGATGATGTTATCCGTTGCTCCATAGGTGTGGCGGGCACGAATGGCATCCACC
>CAYLSS010000064.1:0-10395 GCA_964385765.1 uncultured Solibacteraceae bacterium | reverse complement strand
GCAAGCTGGATCTGCGGCTGGAACCTGCGCGGCATCGCGGCGGCCTAGCAGCCCGTGGTAGAAGTCGCGCGGCTCACGGGACTTCTCCCACGGGCTGCTAGAGCGGGAGGGAGCGCAGGATGATCCTGCGGAGCATCGGACGGGCGCTCACGATCATTTTTGGATCGCTGATCCTCGTGAATCTGCTCTTCTGGGGCGTCTGGTCAATACGGCAGCTCCTGTCCGACGATCCACTCGCAGACTTGCCGCGAGTGATGCTGTGGGCATGGGAGCGGCCCGAAGATCTGCGATTCATCGATCGCCGTCGGGCGGGGATCGCCTATCTGGCCGGAACCATCACGCTGGACCCGGAAGGGATGGATGTGCGGGCGAGGATGCAGCCGCTACTGGCTCCCGATGACTGCGCGATGGTAGGGGTGGTGCGGATTGAAGCCCGGCAAACGGAACTCGACCCTGAACAGGCAGACCGGGTGGCGGATCAGATTCTAAAGCTGGTTCCGATGAGCCGCGTCGAAGCTTTGCAGGTAGACTTCGATGCCGCGGTTTCGCAGCGGCCGTTCTATCGGTGCCTGCTTGCGGATCTGCACCGCCGGCTGCCCGTAAGAGTCCGGCTTTCAATGACCGCGCTTGCTTCATGGTGCATCCACGATGGCTGGATCGAGGGCTTGCCGGTCGACGAAGCGGTTCCGATGCTGTTCCGTATGGGAGTCGACGATCACGAGGTGCGCCGTTACCTCGTATCGGGGAATGACTTCCTGTTGCCGGCCTGCCGTTGGAGTGTGGGACTCTCCACCGATGAAGGGATCCTGCGAGTTCCACCCGGCCGGAGGCGTTATGTGTTCCATCCACGACCCTGGGAGCCGGAGGCGGTTGGGGTCGCATTGCGGGAGAACTGGGAATGAGAATGGGACGGTCGGGAATGCTCGCGGCGGTCGTACTGCTGCTGAGTCTGACGCCTTCGGAAGGTCCGACTTGCGGGCCGTACTTCGTAAGGGCGGTCTTTGCGTACGAGAGTTTTCCGGCCTCGGAAATCGAGCCCCTGGCCGACGGCGAGGTGGGTGTTATCTACCCGACATGGTGGCGGCGCTTTCTGTTCGCCGCCTATCGCCACATGACGGATCAGCCGCTGACGGCTGCCGAGAAGAAGGTGTTGCGATCGGAGTGGCGGCCGGAGGAAGTCGACGGCTATGCCCGGTGGATGGAGGTTCGCGGGCGGGTGCCGGGCGTCGGCGACGGTCCCTCCATCGGTATGCTGCGCAGGGTTCCGGGCGACGATTGGCAGCATTTCGTCAACTGCAACGAGAACAGCTTCCTGACGGCCGCCGAGACGCTCGACTCCAGAATTGAGCAGTTCGGGGCGAACCACCCGGGCATCCGGCAATGGGTCGAGGCGCAGGATACAGTCCTGTCGAACTGCGAGTCGGGCGAAGCAATCCCGGAAGAGCCGCCGGCTGACCTCCCCGGGCTGCTTCACAAGGATCGGACCTATCAGATTGCCGCGGCCAAGTTCTACGCCTTGCAACTGCACGAGGCCCAAGTGGAGTTCGCCGCCATTGCGAATGATGGCGAATCGCCCTGGCGCGATATCGCCCCCTACCTGGCCGCCCGTTGCGTGATCCGCCGGGCGACGCTCGATCCACGTCCCGGCCACGTCGATCTGGACCTGTTGTCGCGCGCTGCTCACGAGTTGCGGCAAATTCTTGCCGATAACAGCCGGACCGCGATCCATTCCGCGACCCGGCGCATGCTGGAGTTCGTCAACGGACGGCTCGAACCTGGCCGGCGGCTGGCGGAGGTTGCGCGGGCTCTGTCACGGCCGAGTGAGACGGAGGAAGCCTTCCACCGTGGTCTCATCGATTTCCAGCTTCTGATGGATCGGGGAGCCGGGAGAAAACGCGGCGCCCGGGAGTCGGACCTGGTCGATTGGGTGGTGACGTTTCAAGATACTTCCGAGGCGTCGCTGGCGCACGCTCTGAGTCGCTGGCGGGAATCCGCCGCTACCGTATGGCTGGTCGCTGCCATTACCAAAGTATCGGGCAGCTATCCCGATAGCAGAGCCCTGGTCGAGGCCGCGGCGGCGATTCAAGCCGGCTCGGCTGCCTGGCCGACGGCGGTCTATCATCGGGTTCGGCTGCTGATTGAGACCGGCCATGGGGACGAGGCGCGTGAACTGCTTGATCGGATCCTGCCCGACGCCGGACGACACTCGCCGGCCTCGGCGGTCAATCTGTTCCGGCAGCAGCGTCTTAGCCTCGCCCGCGATCTCGACGAGTTTTTGGAGTTCGCGCCCCGGCGCGCCATCGCCTACGGACCGTCTTCGATGGAGACCTGGGCCGCTTCTCCGGACGAGGATGATCCAGAGACGGTGCTGGCCGGAGATGCGACCGCCGTGTTCAACCGAGGGCTTCCGCTGGCTGTGCTCGAGGGGGCGGCCTCTTCAGAACGGCTGCCGGCGGTGGTGCGGCGGGACGTGGCGGCGATGACCTGGGTCCGGGCGGTGCTGCTGAGTGATTGGGAGCGGGCGCGCCGACTTTCGGTCAGCTTGCCGGACGGCGCCGCCCAAGTCGAAGACCGTTTCTCGGCGGCGTACTATCTGCTTCGGAATCCCGGCTTGCGGCCCTATCTTGTCAGCGGGACACTCATGCGCCGCAACACGGGCGAGATAGACAGCCTGCGCGATAACTGGTGGTGCGCCTTCGACAGCGGCGGTCCGCTCGATGCGTGGCCCTACCGGCAGGCGATGGACAGCAAGCTGGCGCACGACCAGGCGCCGCCGCCCGAGCCGCAACTCCCCGACTTCCTCGATGCCGCGCAGTTGGAGCAGTTCAGTCATGAGTGGTCGCGATTGCTGTCGCTCGATACCGCGCCGAACTGGCTGGCCGGCATCGTGGTCGAGCATGCCCGCGAGCATCCAGACGACCCCCGCCTGCCCGAGGCCCTTCACCTTGCTGTCAGGTCCACCCGGTACGGCTGCACGAACAATGACACCGGCAGCGCGTCGCAGAGCGCGTTCTCACTTCTACACCGCCGGTATCCGGACTCGGAGTGGGCGAAAAAGACGCCATACTGGTTTCAGTAGTTGGAGATCCGTTGTGCCGCGGGGAAGATTTTCATCGCTCGGGAGCGCTCGGCCCGGGTGTGGCGCGGGTGATGCGGGACTGAACCGCGACCGTCCGGGAGCGCAACGCGAGCGCCTGATTCTGCAGCGCAACAGCGTGTGGGAGGACCTCCGGCGCATATCGTGAGCTGGTAACCTGAAACGCCTGCGCCCCCTGAAGCACCATACTAATAGGAGTGATTAAGCTCTTCGCCATCTTGCTGGTCATCACCGCACTCGTGAGTGTGTGGGGATACGATCACTACCAGCCTCTGGTTCTCGAACTATCCCCACCCGATGCCACTCTGCACTGTGAGATCGGCGAGGAGGGCTTGGCGGTCCATGCGCCCGGCCAGCGGGTGGTGGCGAGCGTCGCGGCCTTCGACGATGAGCTGTACGCATACTTCAACTTCGACTACCTCCGGACACGGAGCGCCGTGCAGCCGGCCGAGGTGCTGCTTACCCATCGGCGTCACGAGGAAAAGCCGCTGCCCATTCTCGTGGTCCCGGACAACAACCTGCTCACGGCCATCCCATTTCTCGAAAGCCTGAAGCAACAGGGCTACATACCTGATTACGAATGGCGCTTCATCGCCGGTCTTCAGCTTGCCACCTACCGGCAGCAGACCCGCGTGTTCGATGGCGCCTACAGCCTGCCCGTCCGCCGGCGCATGGAGACGCTGAGTCCGGCGCAGAAGCAGGACATCGTCACCCGGTTTGTCGTTTTCAAGTCGCGGACGGATCCCAGGGTACGCAAAGGAATCCAGCCTGTTCCGCCGACCCTGACGGAGGCCGAAGCACGCCAACTGGCGACCGACATCCTCACTGTCGCGGACTTCTTCTGGCTGCCGCTCGACTTCTTCCTCGGCATCGGCGCCATGGAGAATAACTACATGAATGTGCCCGGCGACCTGGAGCACGCGATTTGGAAGAGCCGTCCGGCGCGAGACGACATCGTCCTCCGGCGCCGGAACGGTCGGGCGCTCGTCCTGAACAACGCCAGCGGGGTCTGGCAGGTTACCCGCGAGACGCTGCGCTACGCTCACAAGCTCTACCTGGAGGGTGAGTGGGACTACACACTGCTGCCTGACCGGCTGCGGCCGCCCGAGGAGCTTCGATTGGACGATGTTCAGCCCGGGCATCTCACCACCTATGCCGGCTTGCTGTTCCGCGACCTGATCGACCGCTTTGACGGCGATGTCGCGACTGCCGTGGGGGCTTACAATGGGGGTCCGGGCAATCCGAACATGGGCTACGAGAAAGGTGTGAGAATGGTCGCCAACTATGCTCGCCGCATGCTCGAGCAGGCCGCCCGATTGAACGGGCAGGAGGTCGCGGAGACGCGCTTCCTGGCGCCTTCATGGAAGGCGGGACGGGCGGTCAGCCAGTAATGCCTTCCCCTTCCTGCTTCTTGCTGGCCAGAAACTGGCACAGTTTCGAATGGTCCCGGAAGCCGATCTTTTTGTAGCACGCGATTGCCGGGACATTGGCTTCTTCCACATGCAGTCCGATGTGCCTGCAGCCTTCCTTGCGCAACTCCCGGACAAGGAAGCTGACCGTGGCCTGGCACAGACCCTTGCCGCGGTATTCCGTGCCGGTAACAATGTTACCGAGCACGCCCACTCCCTCTTTCGGAGCGAAGGTGTGGGTGCCGGCGATCGAAGCCAGTCGTCCGTTCATCCAGGCGCCTGTGTACAGCCCGCTCCGCAGTTGCGCCGGCTCGAAGAAGTTACCCGGATAGTCGCGATAGAGGCGGGTGACGGCGTCAAGGGACTGGTTCGGTGAAAGACGCCGCAACAGCGTTCGCGGCGGCTGTGGCCGCGGATGAAAGCGATCGAGTCCCATCACCTGCAGGGAAATGCGCTCCGATAGCGCGCAGCAGGAGACGAATTGCGCCTCCTGCTCATCGTCGAGCTTCGTGTAGAAGCGCTCCGGTAGCTCTGCCCAGAAGCGTTGGATGATTTGCTCGATCGCATCCGCGCCGCCCGACGGCAGGACCGCGGGAGTTTCGAGCCCGGTGTAGAGCAGCAAAACAGCTTGCACGGCGCCATCTTCCAGCGCAGCGAACCAGCGGGTGTGTTCAAACTGGGGGGCGGCGAGGTCGCCCCATTGGTAAAGATGCGCCACCGGATCGTTTCGGAAGAAGGACCGCAGCAGATGCTGGTCGCGCGTTTCGGTGAGCAGCATCGAGCTAGTCCAAAGCCCGCACGTCGAGGTCCGGGATCGTCGCGCAACAGCGGAAGCTCCCACGGCCGGCCACGATACGGCCCGGCACGGAGAAGCCTCCTGTCGCCGGTAGCCGCCCGATCTGATTCTTCAAGCTAAAATCATATCATTGGGTGCATAGCCCGCTTTGCTATCCTGAGAAATCCAGTGATTGCCGAGACCAAGTACATCGAATTTGACTCGCTCGAGCTCGACTGCGGGGTGGAGCTGTCTCCGGTGGATGTTGCATACCAGAGCTACGGCGAGCTCAACGAAGACAAGTCGAACGGCATTCTGCTTCTCCACGCATTCACCGGCAACGCGCATGCCGCGGGCATCAGCCCGGAGACGGGCAAGCCCGGCTGGTGGGACGCGATGGTCGGGCCGGGGAAAGCATTCGACACTGACCGCTACTTCGTCGTCTGCACAAATGTCCTGGGCGGCTGCAGCGGGACAACGGGGCCGAGTTCGATCAATCCGAAGATCGGGAAACCGTACGGGTTGAGGTTTCCCGTAATCACGATCGCCGACATGGTGAGGCTGCAGAAGAGATTTGTCGATCGATTGGGAATCAAGAAGCTGCTGGCCGTGGCGGGTGGATCGATGGGAGCTATGCAGGCGCTGCAGTGGGCGGTGATGTATCCCGACATGATCGCGGCGGCGATCCCGATTGCCGGCACCTGGCGCCATAGCGCTCAGCAGATCGCTTTCAACGAGGTCGGCCGTCAGGCGATCATGGCCGATCCGGATTGGAACAACGGCGACTACTACGACGGAAAGCTCCCGGCGAGAGGATTGGCCGTGGCGCGCATGGTGGGCCACATTACCTACATGAGCGACGAATCGATGCGCGAGAAGTTCGGACGGCGGCTCCGCGAGAAGGAGCGCTTCGGTTTCGATTTCGAGATCGACTTCGAAGTGGAGAGTTACCTGCGGTACCGGGGTTCGCAGTTCGTCGGCCGATTCGATGCCAATTCCTACCTCTACATCACAAAGGCGCTCGACTACTTCGATGTCTCTAACGGACATGGCTCCCTGGCGGCAGCCTTGGAGAAGGCGACGGCCCGGTTTCTGATGATCGCCTTCACCTCGGACTGGCTTTACCCGAGCTATCAATCGCTCGAAATCGTCAACGCCCTGCGTAGCCGGAATCGGGATGTGGCCTACGTCGAACTCTCCACCAACTACGGTCACGATGCTTTTCTTCTGGAAGCGGGAGAGCAGACGGTCGTGATTCGCGGATTCCTCGCGAGCACCTATAAGGTGCTCAACGCAAAGCAGCCGGCACAACGCCCGCCCGTGAGGACATGACGGCTACCGCGGAGAAACCAGCGCGCGGACCGTTTGTCCAGGAACTGCTCGGCCGCAGCGACTACCGGATCATCAGTCAACTGATCGAGGAGGGCAGTCGCGTGCTGGACCTCGGTTGCGGCGACGGCGCCCTGCTGGGCTGGCTCGCCGAGCACAAAAATGTGGACGCGAGGGGGATCGAGATCGACGGCGCCAAGGTTCGCCGGGCCATCGCCCGCGGTGTGTCGGTCTATCAGGGCGACATTGACGAAGGATTGACGGACTATCCGAACCAGGCCTTCGACTACGTCATCCTGAGCCAGACGCTGCAGGAAACCCGGCATCCGCTGCGCGTGCTGCGAGAGATGCTGCGAGTCGGGCGGTATGCGATTGTCGCGTTTCCCAACTTCGGCCATTGGCGGGTCCGTTTGGTCCACTTGTGGACCGGGCGCGCGCCGAGGACGTCGCTTTTCCCGCATGACTGGTTCGACTCGCCGAACATACACTTTCTCACCGTGAAGGATTTCGAAGAACTGGTGATGCGCCAGAACTGGAGAGTCGAGAGGCGCATCTGCCTGGCCGGTAATCACACGGTCGACTTCGGGCACAATCTGTTTGCCGAGGTCGCCGTATTTCTGGTAACGGTCTGACGAAGAAGAAGACTGATGAAGAGCTGGTTGCTGGTCATGGTCGCGGGTTTCCTGCTGCTGGCGGGAGCGGCTGCACCTTGCGGCGCGCAGGAGGTCGGGGCAGTCCAGCCGGAACAGCCGATCGTGTTGTTCGACGGAGGTGATCTGGATGCCTTCTACACGTATCTGCAAGACAGCCGGTACGAGGATCCAAAGTCGGTATTCACCGTCCGCGACGGGCTGCTGCGCATTTCGGGCGAAGAGTGGGGCGGCATCACGACCCGCCAGCGCTTCCGTGACTACCATCTCATCGTGGAGTGGAAATGGGGCGGGGCGACGCATCCGCCGCGGGAGAAGGCCGCTCGGGATAGCGGCATCCTCATTCATGGTGTGGGCCCGGACGGAGCGGCGGGGACCAAGTGGCTCGAATCAATCGAATACCAGATCATCGAGGGCGGAACAGGCGACTTCATCCTGGTCGGGGGCGAGAACAGGCCATCCCTGACGGTCGAGACCCGAACCGGAACGGACGGACAGCTCTACTGGTCCGAAGGGGGCGAGGTGGTTCGCCGGGACCGCGGCCGTTTCAACTGGTTCGGGCGGGATCCGGAGTGGAAGGATGAACTCGGTTTCCGCGGCTCGCAAGACGTGGAGAAGCCGGCCGGCGGGTGGAATACGTCGGAGGTGATCTGCGACGGGGACTCGATCACCGCGATCCTGAACGGCGTGGTGGTGAACCGGGGAACCAAATCGACTCACACCGCAGGCAAGATACAGATCCAATCCGAATCCGCCGAGATTCTGATCCGGCGGATCGAGCTGCGTCCGGTTCCTTAGGGGGACTTGCAGACACAAAGACCGTTGCAGTGAGTGTCGCTCGCCCGGGCAGCATGATCACCCAGTGCGTACGCCTCTCTCTTACTAACAATAACTGGGTGTGGACTAAGCCGGTCTCGATCAGGCGACCACATCGCTGATATCGATCAAATACATCTGCCGGCCATTGCCTCCGTGCGGGGAATCAATGCAGACCTTCCGTCCGTCCGGGCTGCAGCGCGGGTGCGTATCGCAGCGCCATTCTCCGGTGTAGGCCGCGGGAGAGTGGAAGTCCCCGAGCGGGACCCTGCGACCGGTCGCGACCTCATGGAGATAGACGTGTTGCTCACGGTTCGATTTCGGATCCGGGTAGGTGTCATTCAGGATCCATTCATTGCCGGGCAGGTAGGTGCAGTGGCCGTTCTCCGTCATGACACCCCGGCCGATGTCTTCGACGCGGTCGGTTCGATCCGTGTACAGGTAGAAGCCCCACTCGTGCGACGGGTGCCAGGCCCAGGCGAGGACGGTGTTCGGGTCGCGCCAGATAAAGTGCGACGTCTTGCCGAACGGGTCGAGGACGTAGGGATCGGAGCCATCTTTGCCGATGGTGAACATGCGCGTCAGATAGCGGCGGTCGCCGGGCGCGCGCCAGCGGTGCAGAAATATGAAGCGGGAGCCATCGGGCGAGACGAGCAGATGGTTGAACCAATGCTTGGATTTGGCCAGGTCGACGCTATGCTCGGCGCCCTGCAAGCTGACCCCGGCCGGCGGCTCGAAGCGAATGCGGGCGGCGTCGGCAAACGAGAGGATGAGCTTCTCCTTCCCGCTGGCAAGATCCGTCCGCCACAGGCCATCATCCTCGGGGGCGCCCACGTCGGAATTCGGATCTGGCAGGCCGGTATAGCCGTAGCCCGGCCGGGTGTCGTTGAGCCGCGCGAAGTTTGGCCGGACCGCCCACCCCCCGTCCGGCGACAGAGCGTAGACGGGCGCTGGTATCGTCCGGCGCTTTTCGGAGTGGACGTCGAGGATGTGAGCGACGAAACGGTCGCCCTCCCGGTCATTCCAAATAATCTCGCTCTTCCCGCCTGGAATCCATTGCAGCATGCAGCCTTGCTGCCAGCCCCAGGCGCGGGAAGCCCCGAGTTCGCGCCAGCGGTCGCCCTCGCCGGTGTCGACCAATCCGATGCGGATCGCGTCGTCGGCTCGGGGCGAGCGGTGTTCGAAATCGACCTCCATTCCGAGCACGAGGTGGCTTGACGGGTCGAACTGCAGCTTGTCGTAATAGCCGAACCAGTGGTATGCCGGTCCTCTGGTGATCGCCCGGATCGCGGGCAGACCTGCCCGGAGCATCGGGCGCGCGATGGCGCCGGCGCTTACTGCGCGTAGCAGGGACCGCCGGGTGTGGTTCATGCTCCGAGTCTATCCCATGGCTCCACGGGCAACAATGGGCCGTTCCCTGCAAAGCACTGGAAAAACCGGGAAGTGACGGGCGCGAGGCCGGCTTCGACACCGGCCTTTCCACAAGCGATCGGGATGGTTCCCGGATGGGACTCGATCGATCCGTGCTACCAGCGCTTCCCGCGCGAGATCGGACGGCGCCTGTTGCGCGGGCGTCGTGCGGGGCCTCGGTCAACGGCTTCGGACGCTACCACCACGGGCACGGCTTGTTGCTGTCGCGATGAGGTGGATGAGACTTGGCGACGAATCAACCGCACGCCGAGTGTCCGCTCGATTTTGCGGATCTCCGAGCGCTGGCTGCGCGTACCGAACGTCGTAGCGGTTCCACGAAGACCCGCGCGCCCGGTGCGGCCGACGCGATGGATGAAGTCCTCCGGGACCTGTGGCAAGTCATAGTTGATTACGTGAGCGATGCCTTCGACGTGGATGCCCCGGGCGGCTACATCGGTGGCGACCAGAACGCGGAAAACGCCTTCCTTGAAGCCACTCAGCGCCCGGTTACGCTGACCCTGGCTGCGGTCGCCGTGAATGCTCGTGGCGCTCGCGCCGCCGCGAGCGAGCTTCATGGCCAGACGCTCCGCTCCATGTTTGGTGCGGGCGAATACCAGGAAAGAGCCCTGGTGGTCCTGAAGCATGCGCTGGAGCAGGTCGAGCTTCTCATCCTGCTCGACTTCGTAGACGTGCAGGTCGATGTGTTCAGCCGGTTTGGTGGTCAAGCCAATGGAAACACGGACAGGATCTTGCAGGTACTGATCCACCAGGTGCGCGACGGACGATTCGATGGTCGCCGAGAAGAATAGTGTTTGTCGCGCCGCGGGAAGCAGCGCCAGAATCTTCTTGATGGCGGGCAAGAATCCCATATCGAGCATGCGATCCGCTTCATCGAGCACCAGCGACTGC
>CAYLSS010000063.1:0-10398 GCA_964385765.1 uncultured Solibacteraceae bacterium | reverse complement strand
TGATCTCCGTCAGTCCCATCTCGACCAGGTCGGCCGGCGCGTCGCCCAATGTGAAGCCGACCACCTTCATATCTTTTTCGATTGCCTGCCGGGCCAGGTTACCGCCCATCTTGCCGAGGCCGATAACGCCGAATTCCTGCATCTTGTCTGCCACCTTTGTCATCCTCCTTCCGCGAATCCCGGATAAAGGCACATGCCGCCATCCACTGTCACTGTGCTTCCGACTACATAGTCAGAGGCGTCCGACGCGAGCCAGACGGCAGCCCGCCCGATATCGGCCGGCTCGCCGACCCGCCCATACGGAATCAATTCGAGCAGCTTAGCCGCGGCTTCCGGGCTTTCCCATGCCTCTTTGTTAATTGCTGTCTTGACCGCTCCCGGAGCGATGCCATTCACGCGGATGTTATGTGGGGCCAGTTCCTGGGCAACGCTTTTCATGAACATCACCACGCCACCCTTTGACGTCGCGTAGTTGACGTGGCCGGCCCAGGGGATGACCTCGTGCACCGAGCTGATGCAGATGATCTTGCCGGCTGAGAGGGAGACCTCCGGCCTGACGCCGCGCCGGATGAATTCACGAGCGGCCTCCCGCGCGCAGAGGAAATATCCAGTCAGGTTAACTCCCAGGACCGCGTTCCACTGATCGAGGGTCATGTCCACGAAGTCTGAGTCCTTCTGGATTCCCGCGTTGTTGACCAGGATGTCGAGAGTGCCGAACTTTTGAATAGCTTCTCGAAACATGCGCTGTACCTGGTCTTCCTGGCTGACATCCGCCTGGACAGCAATACCCTGTCCCCCAGCCTCCTCAATCTTTTGAACCACCTGCTCGGCGGGCGCGGGGTCGTCCAGATAGTTGACGGCCACCGACGCTCCGGCGCGACCCAATGCAATGGCAATCGCTTCTCCGATGCCGGTGCTGCCGCCAGTTACGAGGGCATTTTGGCCGGACAGTGCTTCTTCCATCATGTGCATACCTCTTATGACCGGCGTCTACCGGACCTGTTTCGCATCTCCTCTTGAAGCCCGGTCAGCTTGGCTTCAGGACTCCCGTAAGTGGGAGGGACTCAGCGGCCCTCCAGGCGCGTCTGCGCCACACGGCGGCCCGGGCGTTGTGTTGTGAACGAGAGCTATTTGTCGATCCGGCCAGGATCGTTGAGGAACATGAAATCACCACCGGCCGCCGAACGGTGACAGGCGATGCAGCCCTGGTTCATCCCTTTGGCGACACGCCCCGCCAACTCCATGCCCTTAGGGTGCTTCTCGAGGCTCCCATCCGGTTGATACTTCGCATAGAACCAGTCCTTGTTCTCACCGTCGTAGCCTGGTTCACGCTTGAACATGATGGTGATGGACTGGAGATACTCATCGCGGGCAAAAACCACCTCGGATGGTCTCAAATTCTCGCCGCCGTAGTTGCGCTTGACAATTGCCTGGCCGGCGTGGCCTTTCACCGTGATGGTGTCATACAGGGTCTCGATCACTGCCCCGTGCGGGCTCTGGCCGGGGTAGGGAACGGTGTTGACAGCCCCCGCACCCACCAAATTTTTCTTCTCTATCGCCTTCCATACGGCCTCGGCGTAGGCAACGTCCTGCTTCGTCCCGAATGGCGGCTTTTCCATCTGCGCGAACAGGGAAACGCCGACGATCGTCGTCAGAGTTGCCACAACTAAAATGTTTCGTTTTCCAAGCATATTGCCCTCCTCCCAGGGCTGACAGCGGTGGCCTCTCATGCGTGTCGGTTAACTTGCACGGGAGCGTGTAATGTGACACAAGTGAAATCGAGGTTCTGTTACTCTCCGGCAGCAGCCGCCGGGGTGGCGGCAGTGCGATGGTCGGCCACATATGCGAACCGGACGCCGCATTCCAGCCGCACGCCGGGGCGTGGACGATTCGTTACACTTCCAGTCCCACGCTGCGCATCAGCTCGATCGCGTTCGAATGCTCCACGACACCGAGGCGAAGCTTGTAGTCGAACTTCATCTGGCCATCCTCGAGATGATCCTGGAAGTGGACGTTGCGTACCCGCGGGCTCAGTTCGTCGGCGATATGCGCGATAGCAAGGTCATGAGTTGTCACCAGCCCCAGGGCGCCTTCCCGCACCAGCTTGCGGACGATCGCCTCGGCGCCGATCCGGCGGTCATGCGAGTTGGTTCCGTGCAGCAGTTCGTCCAGCAGAAACAGGAGCGTTGCGCCGCTGCTGGTCAGGTCCATCAACTGGCGGATGCGGGTGATCTCGGCGTAGAAGCGTGAAACGCCGCTCTGCAGCGAATCCATGACCCGGATCGAAGCTCCGGGAGCCAGCGGGGATAGCCGGAGGGAGGCGGCTCTCACCGGCGCGCCTGCCATCGCGAGAACCGCATTCACGCCGACCGTTCGCAGAAGTGTACTCTTGCCGGACATGTTGGAGCCGGAAACAAGCAGCACCTGACACTCAGGATTGAGTTCGACGTCATTGCGCACGCACACCGGTTCGGGAATCAATGGGTGGCCGAGCTCTTTCGCCTCGAAGCACCTGCAGCCGGCTGCGATCTCCGGGAACGGATCTTGCGGATGCTCGAAGGCATAACCCGCCAGCGAAGACAAAGCCTCGAGTTCACCGACCGCATCGAGCCAGCGGCGAAGGCGTGGCCCGGTCTTCTTCCGCCACGCCTCGATGGCGAACGCGATCTGCGTTGTCCACAGCAGCGGCGGCCCGATCACGCGCATAAGCAGGTGGTCTCGGGAGTCGAGCAGTTCCATCAGCCGTTTCAGTCGGGCGATCCGTTTCGACGTCGGCCGCCCAGATGTTTCAAGTGACTCCGCAAGCCTTCGCAATCGGGCGCAAGCGAAGGTCTCCCGTTCGAGCCGTCCCAAAACCTCGGCCAGGATCTGCAGATCATGGGCGGGCTGCTCAACGGCTGCGGCAACTGAGAGGACGCGCCGGCGGTGGTAAAGGCCGAACGCCCCGGTCGTGCCGAGAGCCGCCAGAAATACGATCGGTTCAGCCCGGCCCGCGAACATCGCCACGAAGGCGCCGAGCGAGAAGATCGCCAGGACGGCCGCCGCGATCTGTGCAATCAGGGAGTCCAGAATCAGAGGCGCCTCGCCCCACCGCGGAAGCGCTTCGTCGTGGACGCCGCGGCGAACGTCTTCGCCCAGGATGGCCAGGTCTTCACGCAGGTCCAGCCGCTCGCGCAACTCCCGGATGGCCTCCTGGCGCTCCCGTATTTCCGCCGGCGCGGCGGGCTCGAGGAGCCAGCGGGCAAGGGTTCGCTGGCCGGGCAGCGTGCGGGCGGCGCATAGCAACTCATAGAGGCTGCCCCGCCCCAACAGGTCGAGGTCGCCGGCGTAGGGATGTTGCGGGTCGAGATAGCGGTTGCCATCGTCGCCGCGTCCGTGCCAGGCGCCGTCCAGCCGGTCGATACCCCTTTGATAGAACTCGGCTGCCCTTTCGGCGCGCGTCCGGAGCCCGAGGATACGGCCGTGCATGGCGACCATCACCACAAAGCTTGCCACCGGCGCGGCCAACCAGAGCGCATGAATCAGATCCGGCACAAAGGCGAGCCAGGCCATGGCCACGCCAAGCACGGCGAGAGCCAGCCGCGCATAGGCGAGCCGGTCTTCCAATCGCCGGTAGCGCGCCGCCCGGTCGAGCCTTGCTCGGAGCCGGCGCTCATACTGTGCTCGTGGGTTGGTCGAGTTCTCCATCCCTCCTTTATGTCAGGAGATCCGGGATGACGGCAATTCGGCTGCTGGCGATGCAGTCGGATGCTTGGGGTTATACGGGCGTAGAATTGGTAGCAAGGGATGTTTCATAAGAGCGGCACCCGAGCTTCTGGCGCTCATCGTCTGCAAAGCAGGCTCTTCGCCAAGGAGCAAAGAAAGGGACTCGATGATGACGCGACGTGATCTTCTGACGGCGGTCGCCGGCGCCGGCAGGCTGGGAGCCGCTACTCTCGCCGCGCCCGTTTCCATCGCCCGCTGCGCCAGCTATCGCGAGGACGTGGGAGGCATCCTGGGCGCCATGCTCGACCAACTCGGCGGGCTCGGTTCGCTCGTCCGGAACAAGACCGTCACGGTGAAACTTAACATGACCGGCAGTCCGGCGCTGCGCTTCGAAGGACGGCCGCTCGGGATGACGCACTACACGCACCCCAAGGTCGTCGCGGCCCTGGTCCATCACCTTGGGAGGGCGGGAGCCAAGCGGATTCGCCTGGTTGAGAGTGGCTACGGGACAGAAGCGCCGCTTGACGAATATATGCTGGATTCCGGCTGGAACGTCCGTTCACTGCTCAGGGCCGCGCCGCTGGTGGAGTTCGAGAATACGAACGCGATCGGCCTCGGCAAACGCTATTGGCGGTTCAAAGTTCCCGGCAAGGCCTGGATCTTTCCCGCGTACGATCTGAACCATTCCTATGAAGACACCGACGTTTTCGTTTCTTTGGCAAAGCTCAAGGAGCATGCCGATTGCGGCGTCACGCTGTCTCTCAAGAACTGCTTCGGGAACTTGCCGTCGTCCATCTACGGTGACGATGCCGGCGCCAGCGAGCCGAATGAGCGCCCCCGGAAAGGGCGCTATGAAACCTGCCATCTTGGCAATCGCCAGCCGCCGACCAGCACTCCCCCGGAGATCGATCCGGCGACTCCCCGAGAGGCCGGGTACCGGGTTCCTCGGATTGTCGCCGAGCTTTGTTCCACAAGGCCAATTCACCTTGCCGTCATCGACGGCATCGAGACCATTGCGGGCGCCGAAGGACCTTGGCTCGAGGGAGGGCGTGCGGTTAAGCCAGGCATCCTGGTGGCTGGTCTGGATCCGGTATCGACGGACGCGGTGGCCACGGCGGTGATGGGGTTCGATCCGCGCGCCCAACGCGGCGCCGTCCCGTTTACCAATTGCGACAATACGATGCTGCTCGCCGAGGAACTCGGCGTCGGCTCAGCCGACCTGAATCAAATCGATATCCGCGGACTCTCGATTCGTGACGCTGTGTTCCGGTTTTCCACATCGGCGTGACCACGCTAAGGAGCCTTGAGGTCGAACTCAAGGCCGCGTTCCCGGTTGAGTCTCTCGGAGAATTCGCGGTCAATCAAGTCAAGCGAAGCGCGATTGTGATTGCCCATCCGTGTGATGTAGTGCAGTGTGCCGTCCTCGATCCAGTAGCCGAGCGCCGGGTAGATGGTCTGGTCCTTGTACGCGATGAGGTAAATGGTCGGCGCTTCCGACTCGCTCTGGGTATTGGTCACAGCCGGCCGCGCCATTCCTTGGGACACCGGAGCGCGGAAAGTCCGCAGCTTGGTCGGCCTTTTGGGGACTTCCTTCTCAGATTCGCGAACAACCGGCCCCGGCGCGGGCGAATTGTAGTATTGGTTGATGATCACCGGGGGTTGGCTCACCGGCGGTTGCTGCACGGTCACATGGACCGGTTGGGGCCGCGCCGGGTGGCCGTAGCCGAAACCGCCGACCACCACCGGAAACGTGACAATCGGCGTCCGGACCCGCGGCTTACGATGCGGAAAATGTCTCGTGCGGGGAAGAATACGGCCCCTGATGTTCGCTCCATATCGCTGGGCGAAAGTGGGGTGAACCGTTCCGGGCGGAGGCCCCCCGGTACCCGGGAAAAGGATGTTCCCGAAACCGGCCCGCGCGCTCACGGACCGCGATGCGAAGCTCTTGTTCGAGTGAGAGCCGATGCCCCGGGACTGCGCGCACAAGTCCGCCGTGAGCAGCATACCGAGTCCGATGGTCAGCCACGTTAACCGCATATGGACCCCCTTTCAGAAAACCTACTGTCTCCCTTTGTGCGACGCAAGGCGCCCGCTCGCCGTTTCGCTAAGGGTTTCACTGCGTTCGCGGCGATATAATCAGACGTGGCTGCCACTGGGACGCAAGAAGCACGGCCGTCGGTCTGCGCTCTCGATTGTCCGGACGCCTGTTCATTGCTGGTCACGGTTGTAGACGGTCGCGGCATGCGACTGCGGGGCGACCCGCGGCACGCGGTGACGCGCGGCTTTCTGTGTGGCAAGGTTGCCCGGTATCTCGAGCGCGAGTACCATCCGGATCGCCTGCTGTACCCGCGGCGACGAGTCGGAGAGAAGGGTGAAGGCCGCTTCGAACCAATCTCTTGGGACGAGGCGCTCGAAGAGATCGCCGGAAGGCTGGGCTCCGTGGCCACGGAATGCGGCCCGGAGGCGGTCCTCCCCTATAGCTATGCGGGCACCATGGGACTGCTGAACGGGGCCGGCATGGATCGCCGTTTCTTCCACCGTCTGGGAGCCTCGCGGCTGGATCGCACCATCTGCTCGGCGGCCGGAACGGCGGCGCTCGAAAGAACCCTCGGCCACCGCTACGGGACTGATCCGGAGCAGTTTTCGAAGGCCCGTCTGATTCTCGCCTGGGGCGCGAACATTCTCGGTACGAACGTCCATCTCTGGCCGTTCATCGTCGAGGCCCGCCGCGCTGGCGGCCGATTCTACACGATCGATCCGGTACGCAATCGCACCGGCCGCGCGGCCGATCGTCACTACCCGGTCAACCCCGGCAGCGACCTGGCCCTGGCCCTCGGCCTGATGCACGTGATCATCGGCGAAGGGCTGCATGATGAAGAGTACGTGACCCGGCACACCAGCGGCTTCGCGGACCTGGCGAAGCTCGTCAAAGGCTACCCACCCGGACGCGTGGAGGAATTCACCGGGATCCCGGCCGACGATATCGTGACGCTGGCCCGCGAGTATGCCACCATCCGGCCGGCGGTCATCCGGCTCAACTACGGAGTGCAGCGCAGCCAGTGTGGTTCAGCGGCGACCAGGGCCATCTCGCTATTACCAGCTCTGACGGGCGCGTGGCGTGAACCGGGTGGCGGACTGCTGCTGACCACCTCGGGCGCCTTTGCGCTCAATCAACAGGCCCTCGCACGTCCGGATCTGCAGTGGTCGTCCGGATTGGGACGCGAATCCCGGCTCGTGAACATGAGCGAGCTCGGCAAGGCGCTGACCACGCTGGACAACCCTCCCGTGAAAGCTCTGGTCGTCTATAACTCCAACCCGGCGGCAATCGCTCCCAATCAGAACCTTGTACTCGAGGGATTACGAAGGCAAGACCTGTTTACCGTCGTTCTCGAACAGTTTCAGACCGACACGGCTGACTACGCTGACCTAGTGCTGCCGGCCACTACTTTCCTCGAGCACACGGACCTCTATCTCGCCTACGGGCACTACTACCTCCAGCTTGCGCGCCCGGCGCTTCCGGCTCCGGGGGAAACAAGATCCAATGTGAATGTCTTCCAAACGCTGGCCGCTCGCATGGGCTTCCAGGAGAACTGCTTTCAGGACACCCTCGATGATATGATCCGCCAGGCGCTCGACTCCGGCCATCCGCACCTGGAAGGCATTACTCTTGAACGCCTGGATCGCGAGCGATTTGTCCGGCTCAATCTTCCCGGAAACGACCGTCCGTTTTTGCCCTTCGCCGCTGGCGGCTTTGGGACACCGGACGGGAAATGTGAATTTGACGCCGCCAGCCTCGAGTACCACCCTCCGGCGGAATCCAGGTTCGGTGATCGCCGCATGGTTCGCCGTTTTCCGCTGGAGTTTCTTACCCCGAAGGTCGAAGACGGGATCAATTCGACCTTCGGCCATCGCGACGCCGTGGATCGGGAATGCGGCGTCGTCGATATCCACAGCTCCGACGCCAGCGTCCGTGGAATCGTGGATGGAAGTCTGGTCAGGGTTTTCAATGACCGTGGTTGGTGCCGCCTTACTGCGCGCGTTGGGGATGAAACCGTGTCGCCGGGAGTGCTTTCAGCACGAGCCGTGCGCTGGCTGAAGCGGGCGGGCGGCGATGGCGCCGCGAACGCGCTCACAGCGGACTGTCTCACCGACGACGGCGGAGGTGCTACCTTCTATAGTTGCCTGGTTGAGATCGAGAAATGCTGAAGATCACGAAAGGTCGGTGCGTCGGGATTCTGCTGGCTGCTTTGGCGGGGCTCTCTGGCTGCCGGCAGCCGGATGCCGTACCTGTGGAGACGAGTGACGAACCCGTAGTGGCGGTCCGGGTGGACTCCGCCGTCTATGTCGCCGATCCGGCTTCAGCGGACCAACTCAAGAGTGGATTTCACGCGGTAGAGCAGAATGCGTGGCGTTGGACCGAGCGTGAATTCTCCGTGGTCCTCGGACCGCCACAGGGAGCCGCCGAGTTCGGTGCATTGCTTGAATTCCGGTTGGCCATTCCCGACGCTGTGATCTCAATGCTGTCTCCTCTCACGCTGTCGGCTGTTGTCGGCGGAGTCTCGCTGGCGCCCGAAACCTATAGCCGCGCCGGTGAGTTCATCTATTCGCGTGAGATCCCTCCGTCGGCCCTTGCCGGTGACGCTGTCACAATAGACTTCTCCCTCGACAAGGCCATCCAGCCCGGGAAAGTCGATCGCCGCGAGCTTGGCGTGATCGCCAGTTCGTTCGTGCTCCGGCTTCCGTAGACCCATAAGTGTTGAAAAACCCCGCACTGATAGGTGGATAACGCCCTCATCCTGACTGTTGATCACGATTCTCGCGCAACTTCCGAGGCCCGGCTACGTCAATTCACAAACCAACCTAATGAAGGCGAAGGGTGAGGCCGATATGGTTATACGCCTTTCAGGTGTTGGGTTTGGAGGCGCTGAGAGATGAACCCGATGAAAAAAAGTGAATTCGTGTAACCGATGGAACTTGGATTGCATCCCAAATGTGCTATTATTCGTTGGCCGCACGACGGAGTTCTCCTCACGGTCGCTGCATTGCTTGCAGATTCGCAGCTAAGAAAATTTTAGTTGAGCACGCTAAGAGTGTGGAACTTTTGTCCGTTCTCAACGTCTAAGAGTTTGCGACACAGAAATTGAAATGCCGTCAGAAAAGGAGACGAACTTAAATCGGACGTGATGACGGTTGCAATAAAACGACGGTTCAAACTACATATGCTTAGGTGATGGCTGACCGGCTGCCGCCTAGGAAAGGAGAAGTCGCCATGACGAAGACAGAACTCAAGAAATATAAGAAGATCCTAGAAGAAAAGCAGGCCGAGTTGGCCAAGGTATTGCGGAACCGGGACGCAATCGCTATCGAAAAGAGCGCTGATGCGCTCGACGAGGTGCAACATGCCGCCGAGCGCGAACTCGCGATCCGGAATCTTGACCGCGAATCCAATCTTCTTCGCTTGGTCAAGCTGGCGATCCGGCGAATCGAGGAAGGAACCTATGGTACGTGTCTTCATTGCGAGGAAGACATCAATCCGCGCCGGCTGGCGGCCGTTCCATGGACACCGTACTGTATTGCGTGCCAGGAAATGGCTGACCGTGCCAGTGAGGAACTCCTCGACGAGCTGATGATGAACGCCGCCTAGACAACTCCTTTCTTCTCATTCGATCAGGGCGCGGGCATCAATCTCGCGCCCTTTTTCTGTGCCCGCCCGACGCCTCTTCACGCGGTCCCTTTTCCGGCCTGATTCGAATCGCCGAGATCATACGCCCGCCTTCTTCGCGCCCTCGACGATAAGAAAAAAATTCGTCTGGTGTGCAGAATGTGCAGGGGGCACCGGCAAAGATGCGATCTCGCCGGACCCCCACATCGATGAGGAGCCGAATATTGGCCTCGACCAGATCGAGTCTGGCATGACCGGACGAGGGAAGTTCGGGCAGGACATCCCGCAATTGCTCGATCACCTCAGGGCCGACCTCGTAACAGCAGGGCCCGATTCCAGGACCGATGGATACCAAGATCTCGTCCGGCGCAGAGCCGAACCGTTCCATCAGCTTGCCCACCGTCTTCGCCGCGATCTTCCGGACGGTGCCCCGCCAGCCAGCATGAACCGATGCCACGGCGCGGTTGTGTTCGCTCACCATGAGCAGCGGCAGGCAATCCGCGGTCTGGACGCAGATCCACTGGCCACGTGCGGAGGCGATCAGGGCGTCTCCGGTGCCGGCGCAGCCGTCGATGCCGTCTGCGGGCAGGCAGATGTCGGAGTGGATCTGGCGCACGCTGGCCCTGAGTTTACCCATTGGCCAGGAAGCAGAGTGGCGAGTCCCGAAGCCGTGCTCGATCCACTCAAATTGCAGCAAAGGACTGCACTGGTAAACATTTGCCTCATTCTTGAAGAACACGCGGGATTCAGACTGGCTGTTGCACCTGGGCGACCATTACCTTCTTCTTAAAGCTCTCGAGCATGGTCTCGTCCAGCCGTACCTCGGTGGGCCGGCGGATGAAGGTGTTCATCTGGTCGATCTTATCCTGCAGCTTCATCAATCCGTAGAACAAGTTCTCGGGCCGCGGCGGACAACCGGTGATATAGACGTCCACCGGCACGATCTTGTCGACTCCCTGCAGCACCGCGTAGGTGTTGAACGGTCCGCCGACACTCGAGCAGGCGCCCATGGAGATGACCCACTTCGGATC
>CAYLSS010000062.1:0-10444 GCA_964385765.1 uncultured Solibacteraceae bacterium | reverse complement strand
AGGATCTCGATAACGTCGCCGTTCTTGATCTGGTAGCGCAGCGGAACCATGCGGCCGTTGACCTTGGCGCCGACACATGAGTGTCCGACCTCGGTGTGTATTGCATAAGCGAAGTCGATCGGCGTGGCCCCGCGGGGCAGAGCGATCACCTTGCCGCGAGGGGTGAAGGCGTAAACCTCCTCGGAATAGAGGTCGATCTTCAGCGTCGCCATGAAGTCGCTCGGATCGCGGACCTCACGCTGCCACTCGACCAATTGCCGCAGCCACGCGATCTGCTGCTCGTCGGGGCCCATCCCGCGGTGGCCCTCCTTGTATTTCCAATGCGCCGCAATGCCTTCCTCGGCGATCCGGTGCATCTCTTCGGTCCGGATCTGAACTTCGAAGGTCACGCCGCGAGGCCCCACGACCGACGTATGAAGCGACTGATAGAGGTTCGGACGCGGAATGGCGATAAAGTCTTTGATCCGCCCCGGGATGGGACGCCATTCGTTGTGAATGACCCCGAGCGCGGCGTAGCAGTTCTTCACCGAATCGGTGATGATGCGAAGCGCGAGTAAGTCATAGACTTGATCGATGCTGATTTTCTGCCGCTTCAGTTTCTCATAAACCGAAAAGGCGCGCTTAATGCGGCCCGCGAGACGAGCCGGGATCCCCTCGCGCGCAAGCTTGGACTCGAGCGTTGTACGGATCTCGTTCAAAAACCCCTCGGCATCGGCCCGCTTGGCTTCGAGTTCGCGGGTGATATCGGCGAAAGCCTCCGGCTCGAGATAGCTGAATGCCAGATCCTCGAGCTCGCCGCGGATCAGTCCCATTCCAAGCCGGTTGGCGATCGGGGCATAGATCTCGAGCGTCTCATGGGCGATCCGCTCCTGCGCCTCGGCCGGCAGCGAGCCCAGCGTCCGCATATTGTGGAGGCGATCGGCGAGCTTGACCAGGATCACACGGATGTCGCTGACCATCGCCAACAGCATCTTGCGCATGGTCTCCGCCTGGCGCTGCTCGCGCGAGCGGAACTGCAGCTTGGTCAGCTTCGTGACGCCGTCAACACACCGGGCGACATCGTCACCGAACTCCCGCCGCAGATCATCGAGCGTAACTTCCGTATCCTCAACAACATCGTGCAAAAGCGCGGTCTGCAGGCAGATAAGGTCCATCTTGCGTTCCGCGAGTATCTGCGTGACCGCCACCGGGTGGACCATGTATGGCTCTCCCGATTTTCGCGCCTGCCCCTCGTGCAGCCTGGCCGCAAACTCGAATGCCTTCCGCAACCCTGACAGATCCTCCGCCGGCCTGACCGCGCGCACCACACGTTCGAGATCCTCGTAGAGGGACTCAATGCCCCCCTTGCCCACTTTTGCGGCAACGCTTACGGAAGACGCCGATCTAGAATCAGGGACCATACTTTAACTCCAGAGTAACTCAAAAAAAGAAAACCGCCCGTTTCCGACAGCCCGTTGGCTGCTGGCGGAAAGTCAGGCGGTTCAGGCGAAATGCCGTCTCAGATTGATGCTATTCGCCAGTGACGCCGATGGCCTCGACGGACTGTGTCCGAGCGGCCTTGATCTTCTTGGTTTCGAGCGTCTTGTCAACCCAGTTGTCAGCGATCTCGATCTCCTTTTCGTACTCTTCCTTGGTATCCATCAGGTCCGCGCGTTCGCGGTGCAGGAGATTGAGGTACGCCATCGCATCGTCGTACTCGGGATCGATCTCGATGGCGCGCTCGAGGTTCTTCAGTCCCTCGTCGATGATCGGCAGATACTTTTCCCTGAGCTCTTTACGGATTTCTTCATCCTTCAAGGGGCCTGGATCCTCAGGCTTCATGCCCAACTCCGAACGGGCTTCCATCCGGGGCTGGAAGCTGCGGGTCCAGGCGATCACGCCGAGCGTGTAGTAGGCTTCCTTGGAGTTCGGATCAGCCTCGATCAGCTTGTGGTACCAATCCTCGGCCTCCTCGAAGTTCTTCTGATGGAAGTGCAGCGAAGCAATGGAGGCGAGAGCGACCGAGTTGTTGGGCTCGACTTCCAGGACCTTCTTGAACTCATCCATCGCGGTCCGGGCCATCTCCAGGTTTTCCGGAGACTCAGCGCCCGGGATGTATTGGCTCATATAAGCGGTCGCCAGATACAGACGCGCCGTGGTGAACTCCGGATCAAGCTCGATGGACTCCTCGAAATGATTGACCGCTTCGGGGTACTGAGCGTTGCCGAATGCCCGGACGCCCTTGTTTAGCTCATCGCGGGCCTTTAGCTTGGTGCACCCCGTCGCCCCCACAAGCAACAGGGCCACGGTGAGGGCGACTACCGTGATATGCAAACTTCTCTTCATGCGAAACTCCTTGTCACCGGATCGACGACTGGAACCGCTACAGACCGGCTTCAACCGCCTCTGTCATCAATCCGACTTTGTCGATTCCGGCGCCCTTGGCTGCGTCAATCACTTTCGCGACTTCCTGAAACTCGAGCGTGGGAGCCCCCCGAACGAAGACCACCCGCTCGGCGCGCGTCTTGAAAATTTCTTCGAGACGCGGCCCAAGCCGCGTGATATCGGTCTCTTCCTGGTTGATCTGCATCGTACCGTCGGCGTTCACCGAAATCACTACCGTCCGCTGATCAGCGGCGCTTGTTTCCTGGTCCGGGGGAGCGGGCTGTGGTATCAGCGCCTCGAGCCCTTTCGGGGTCAGCGGCGTGATGACCATGAAGATGATGATGAGAACCAGCAGAACGTCAATGAACGGAACGATGTTCGGCTCCGACATTTCGGCGCCGCCGGACTTTACTGACATACCCATGTCAAATCTCCTTTCCGGTTTCCTTAAAACTCGTCGCCACCAGCGCCCTGCTTCGACTTCTCGGTCAGCAGGCCGATGTTGTCAACACCCGCGGCTCGGAGGTTGTCGACAACCTCCACCACACGTTCATAGGTGGCCCGGGCATCGGCCTTCAGATACGCCGTCTTGTCGAGCTGCGTAGACAGCAGATCGCGAACCTTCTGCGGCAACTGGTCAGGCGGAGTCGGTGTGGAACCAAGGAATATTTTACCGTCGCGAGTCACGGCCGTTAGAACGGCATCCTCCTTGTCCGCCTCGTTCATGGCGATAGGGTTGTCAGTCATCACAAGGTCTACGCTCACGCCCTTGGAGAGCATGGGCGTAATCACCATGAAGATGATGAGCAACACCAGCATGACGTCCGCGAACGGGATTACGTTCGGATCGGCCAGAGCCTCGGGTGCTTTTGCCTTTTCCATTCCAATATCTCCTATTAAACCCGGTTTCGAGAAGACCGGCAGACGGCGGCGGACTTCCTTCCTCGCCCGCCGCCGGGCCGGACTATCCAACTCGCCGGGCAGTCTCTGACACTCCCGACAGCTATCGGGACCGCCTGCAAAAACTTTAGGCGCCTGCTCGCTGCGAGCGCTTCAGGAAGTAGTCGATCAGCTCGGAGCTCGAGTTACCCATCTCGACGTCGAAGCCCTCGAGCCGGCTGGTGAAGTAGTTGAAGGCCCAGACGGCCGGAACGGCCACGAACAGACCGATAGCGGTCGCGACCAGGGCCTCGGAAATGCCGCCAGCCACCGCGCCCAGACCAGTCGACTTTTCGGTCGAAATGCCTTTGAACGCGTTAATAATGCCGACCACTGTCCCGAACAGGCCGACGAACGGAGCCGACGCCGCAATCGTCGCGAGCACCGGCACACCCCGCTTCAGCTCGGCGTGCGTGATGGCCTCGGCGCGCTCCAAAGCCCGGCGGGACGCTTCGATGTCCTCACCAGGAATCTCGGCCCCTGATTCGTGCGCCTTAAACTCCTGTAAACCGGCCACGACAACCTTCGCCAGGTGGCTCTTCTTGTAGCGATCAGCAATCTTGATTGCCTCATCTAGCTTGCCTTCCCGCAGCGCACCGGCAACGGCCGGGGCGAACTGGCGGGACTGCTTGCGAGCCGAGCCATAGGCTAGAAAACGATCGATCATGATGCCGATCGAATAGGCCGACATCAGGAACAAAAGGACGACCACGGCCTTGGCCGCGAACCCCATCTGAGCCCACATGGAGCGGACGTCGAAACCGACGGCGCCAGTCAGAAACATGAACGCCCACGTATGTAAAGTTACTAACATCTTGTCATTCTCCTGCGAGTTGAAATCAGTTCTGCTAAACCCATTATGGATGCTTTGCCATCGAAGACTCAGCCGCAACTAGCCGCTGAGCGTGAAGTTCACGTCGATGACGGTCACTACCTCGACCGGCTCACCGTTGAGCAAGGTCGGTTTGTACTGCCACTGCTTCACCGCCGAGGTCGCCGCCGGTACCAGCAGCGGATGGCCGCTCACCAACGTCAGGTTGGCGATACGCCCGTCCTTGCCGATAATCGCGTTGAACCGGACCGTGCCCTGAATCCGCGCTTGGCGAGCCAACGGGGGATACTGCGGCCTTGGCTGTTTGATCAGGCGAGCTTTCTGTACCGCTCCGCCCACTCGAATCCGCTGCGGGGGCTTCGGCTTTGGCTTCGGCTTCACCGGCGGAGGAGGGGGAGGAGCCGCTGTCGGCACCGACCCGATTATTCCACCGATAACACCACCCGGCGCACCGCCCGGCACTCCGCCCGCGACACCACCGACCACTCCGGCTGCCCCCGATACTGGCGGCGGCAGCTCGTCCTCCTCAATAATCGCGATTTCATCCGGGACCTCCTTCGGCGCCATTAGCTTTCCAGCGTCGAACTGTCTCGGAATCACCTTCACGACTTTGGTCGGAGCCGCGGCCGGCGGCGGAGGTGGCGGGGGCGGCGGCGGCGGAGCTACGAGGAAACTCGTGAGTTGTGTAGTTGGCAGGGTCTCGAAGTAGATCATCGGAATCAGAATCATCACGATGATCGCCAGGATCTGAAGACCAAATGAGAGTAATATGCTCCAGGTCTTGTTCGTCTTACCCTGTTCCACCATGCTCTGTTCGAACATACTGTTTTCCCTTTCCACGCCTCCGGTCGGCAGGCTTGCCGGCTCCGCTAATGCTTAACTCCGGAACTAGCGGGCCCGACAACCGGTCAGTTCTTTCAAGTCAAAATCTTACCCTCATCAGCGGACCACCTTCGCGGACCCCTTGCGAAGCGCCGCTTTCCCGGACGCGGAAGCCACCCGGGACTTCTTACGGCTCTCCAGGGCGCCCTGCAAGGATACCAAAATCGGACTGGCTACGAAAACCGACGAATAGGTGCCCACAAGGATGCCCGCCACGAGGGCAAATGCAAAATTGTTCAATACCTGGCCGCCAAACAGAAACAGCGCCAGAACGGTCAAGAACGTCAGTCCCGACGTGAGAACCGTCCGGTTCAGGCATTGATTAATGCTCATGTTAACCAGGTCCGAGAATTCCGCCCGGCGAACGGCCTTGATGTTCTCCCGTATCCGGTCGAACACCACAATCGTGTCGTTCATCGAGTATCCGACAAGGGTCAGCAAGGCTGCAATCACAGTCAGCGAAATCTCCCTGTCGGTGAGCGAGAATAGCCCAATCGTAATAAATACGTCGTGAAACACCGCGACCACTGCGGCCAGACCGTAAATCCATTCGAACCGAAAGGCGATGTAGACAAGCATTCCACCCAATGCGAGCAGTGTCGCCATCATCGCCTGCTGTCTCAGCTCCTCACCGATCTTAGGGCCAACGATATCCACGCTCCGAATCGTGAATGGTGAGAGTGTAAAGTTTTCCTTCAGGGCCGCGATCGCCTCAGGCGTAACCCCTTCGACCTCGGAGAGCTGCTCGAAGTTCGAAATAATGCCCGAGCGCGGCGGCGTGTCCCGATACTCGCGCATGCGCTCGGCCAGCGCGTTGATCTCATCGTCGGAAAGTGTCGAGCCCTGCTGTTGCAGTGGAATCCGTAGAGCGTTCGCAATGACCTCGGCCCCCGCGTTATTGAAGTCGACTGCCTCGGCCGACTCGCCGCCGAAGGTCGCCGTCAGCGTCTCCACCATGACTCGCCGCGCCTGGGCCAGCTCCTCGTCGGAACCTAGCTCCGTGCCGATCATAACCTCGCCGGATCCAATCACTTCCTGGACCATGATCTCGCCTTCGATCCGCTCGGCAAGCGCCGTCCGAATCTCATCCAGGGGCGGCTGCTCGGCGAACCTCAGCGACATCATCACACCGCCTTTGAAGTCGATCCCGTAACGAGGTCCCTCTTTGATCACCAAACTGACCACCCCCGCGGCAATCAAAATCAGTGAGCCGATGACGAATGGCCACTTCTTGCCCAGAAAGTCGAACTCAGGATTCTTGAATAGCTCCATGCAAAATTGTAATGCGCCGGTGCTCGTTTACCTAGACACCGCCAAAGACCGCATTGTTCCCATTCGTATCTATCAAAAGCACGAAATCAATCAAATGCTCAACCTCGCCAGCCGGTTCCGCATCAGGCCGAAATCGAACAAACTCTTCGACACGAACACCGCCGTGAACAGGTTGGCCGCCAGCCCGATCGTCAGCGTAATGGCGAAGCCCTTCACCGGACCCGTCCCGAAAACGAACAGAAAGGCGCAGGCGACCACCGTCGTGACATGAGTGTCGATGATGGTCAGAAACGCCTTGCCGAATCCCGTATCGATCGCCGCCGGAATCGCCTTGCCTACCTTCAACTCTTCCTTGATCCTCTCGAAAATAAGCACATTCGAGTCCACCGCCATGCCGATGGTGAGGATCACGCCCGCAATCCCCGGTAGCGTCAACACGGCGCCGAAGTAGCTGAGCACGGCCAACAGAATAAAAGCGTTGAGAACCAGCGCCAGCGTGGCATTCACGCCGGCCCTGCGGTAGTAGAACAGCATCAGTGCAATGACGCCGAGAAGTCCCGTGACGCCGGCCACAAAGCCCTGCCGGATCGAATCCGCGCCGAGCGAAGGCCCGACAGTCCGCTCTTCGAGATACACAATCCCCGCCGGCAATGAACCCGCCTTGAGGACCACGGCCAGGTCGGCCGACTCCTGCTCGTTCGCGGCTCCCGTGATCCGACCGCTGTCATCGATGCGTCCTTGAATCTCGGGCGCTGTCCGGACCTTGCCGTCAAGTACCACCGCCAGACGATTCCCAACATTGGCTTCCGTGAAACGACCGAAGCGCCGCGCCGCCTCCTGTGAAAGCGTGAAATCCGTCTCCCATTTGCCGAACTCGTCGCGACCCGGCCGGGCGTTGCGAATATCACGACCGGTCACCACGGCGCTGCGCGCCAGCAGCCACCATGCCTCAGCCTCATCACCCCGCACCACCTGCGGTACGAGGCGGGTATTGAGCGGCAGCACGCCACCATTCTGAGCCAAAGCCTGCTGCCGACTCTGGTACGGCCCTCCGCGGACCTCCACCAGTTCTAGCATCGCCGCTGTCTGCAGGATCGCCTTCACGCGCGCCGGATCATCCACACCCGGCATCTGCACCAGTATTTCGGACTCCGCATCAGAGCGCCCGCGCTGCTGCACGGTCGATTCGGTTAATCCAAGACCATTAATGCGATTCTCAATCGTCCGAATTGCCCGCTCCACGGTGTCCGACCGCAGCGCCAGCGCCTCGGTTTGCCGCATGGTGAGCTGGTAATCCGTCGAACTCACCGGCGCCAGCACCCAATTCGAGACCCGCTCCGCTACCAGAGAACGGAATTCCCCCGTGGAGTCGAGCGGCACGCCGCGGACATTGATCTGAATCGACTCGGCCTCTTCGATCGTCTGCGGATCGTTCCGGTCGATCGAGTCGTACGGAATCTTCCCGTCCGCCATCGCCTCCTTCAGCCGGTCGATCACCAGGTCCGCCTCCGCTTTGAATGCGTCTTGAACCTGGACCTGCAAAACCAGGTGACTGCCGCCGCGCAGATCCAACCCCAGCTTCACGTTGTCGGCGAAGTTCTGCCTGGCGTCATCGAGCGATGTCGGCAGGCCGAACAGACCGTACAGACACGCCACCACTACCGCCAGAATCGTGAAAGCTTTGTATTTCAGGTTCGACATGTCGATTGTTCAGGCGCCTTTAGCTCTTCCCTTCCAATCATTCCTCACCGCTGATCTTGTTGGCCACGGCGCTTCTGGCTACCTCCAGCTTGACGCCGTCCGGCCGAATCCGGATAATCAGCCGGTCATCCTCAATCTTGGTGATGGTCCCAATGAGACCTCCATTGGTGAGGACCCTCTCCCCGCTCTGCAAGTCGCTGAGCATTTTCTGCTGCTTCTTCTTCTGTCGTTGCATCGGAAGGAAGAGTAAAAAGTAGAAGATTCCGAAGATGAGGATGATCGGAAGAAAACCGATGATCGGATTCTGAGAACCCGCTGCGTTTGTGAGCAAGAGACTGATAAACACGGCTATTGATCCCACCTGGACTATCTCACGCGATCCACTGACAGCGGAACGCATGCAGATGCTGTCACGCGGCTCGACGGGGCAAGGCTTTGAGCACCTTGACTTGCGCAGGGGACGCTACGAATCATCCACCGGAAGGGATCGCGCCTTGTTCAGGTACTCGGGGAACTTCCCTAGCAGTATAGCCTGCCTTATCCCACGCATGATGTCAAGGTAGCGGTAGAGATTATGAATCGTCGCAAGCGTGGAGTATAGCATTTCCCTCGCCTGGAAGAGATGCCTCAAATAGGCTCTCGAGTACTGGCGGCAGGTACTACACCCACATTCCTCGTCTACCGGTCTTGCGTCCTCATTATAACGCGCGTGTTTGATGACCAGCCTGCCCGCGGACGTGAACAAGTTTCCGTTGCGGGCGTTGCGGCTCGGCAGAACACAGTCCATCATGTCCACCCCGCAGGCCACATACTCCGGCAATTCGGCCGGCATCCCCACGCCCATCACGTAACGCAGCTTCTCCCAAGGAAGCAGTGGAGCCGTGATTGCCGTCATCTCCATGCTCAACGGACGCGGCTCTCCGACGCTCAGGCCCCCAATCGCATAGCCCTCGGCCTCCAGCGGTAGCAACTCTTCGGCGCACCACCGGCGCAGATCTGCTTCGACACCGCCCTGTACGATCGGAAAAAGCGCCTGCCGCGCCTCCCCCTCCTCCCGGCGGCGCTGGTAATGCTCAAACGCCTGCCCCGCCCAGCGGAGGGTCCGCGCCACCGATCCGCGCACCGCTTCCCGGCTCGCCGGATACGAAAGGCATTCATCAAGCACCATCATAATGTCGCTGCCAAGCGCGACCTGAACATCCACCGTCGACTCCGGCGTGAAGCAGTGAGCGCTTCCGTCAAGATGCGAACGAAACACCACTCCATCGTCCGTAATTCGCGTCAGGCTGCTCAGGCTGAAGACCTGAAAGCCGCCGGAATCGGTCAGGAGCGCCCGCGGCCAGTTCATGAATCGATGCAGTCCGCCCAGCTTTCGGACCGTCTCGTGCCCCGGCCGAAGGAACAAATGATACGTGTTCGACAGCAGAATACGGGCATCGAGCTCCTCGATCAGCTCCGTCGGCCGGACACCCTTGACGGTCGCCTGCGTGCCCACCGGCATGAATACCGGCGTTTCGATGACCCCATGCGGCGTATGAAGAAGACCGGCTCGCGCGTCCGTGCTCGGACATGTGGCCTGGATCTCAAACCGAAGAATGGACATGGGCTCGATAGTGGACCATGTACAATGCTGCCACGCCGCACCCCGGCGCGGCGAACCCCGGACATCGCGAGGTCTGCTTCGGCGGCGCCGGGACACCCCGGCCATCGCAAAACGCACCCTGCCAGAGTCTCCGTATAGGTCCTCCCGCCGCTTGCTACGATGGAGAACATCCCGTTTATGCTCCGTTTCTTCAACACGCTCACCCGCCGGGTCGAGGAATTCCACCCGCGGGAGGACAACATCGTCCGCATGTACACCTGCGGGCCCACTGTCCATGACTACGCCCACATCGGCAACCTGAAGACCTTTGCGTTCCAGGACATCCTGCGCCGCTGGCTTCGCTACCGCGGTTACCGGCTCGACCACGTCATGAACATCACCGATGTCGAGGACAAGATCATCCGCAAGTCGATGGAACTCGGCGTGCCAATCTCGGAATACACGCCGCGCTACGAGAAAGCATTCCTCGAGGACATGAACAAGCTTCGTCTCGAGCGGCCCGAGCGGGTCGTGCGTGCCACCGAACACGTCGATGACATGGTCGCCACCATCCAGAAGCTGAGTGAGAAAGGCTTCACCTACAAGAGTGATGGCTCGGTCTATTACCGGATCGATAAGTTCCCGGAGTACGGTCACCTCTCGAAACTCGATCTGAAGGGCCAGCGGAGCACGGCCAAAGTGGATGTCGACGAATATGACAAAGCCGACGTCCGCGACTTCGTGTTGTGGAAAGCGCGAAAGGGAGAAGAGCCGTACTGGGACACACCGATCGGGCGCGGACGTCCCGGCTGGCATATCGAATGTTCGGTGATGTCAATGAAGTATCTCGGGGACACGCTCGATATCAACAC
>CAYLSS010000061.1:0-10462 GCA_964385765.1 uncultured Solibacteraceae bacterium | reverse complement strand
CAGGTGGCGGCGTGGCTGCGGCACGCGCAGGCGGCTCGCTCCACGGTTCTGGCAAAGCAGCCGAAGCTGGAAGGCGAAGCGCTGCTCTCGGCGGCGATCGAAGAGAACGTTCGGGTTCAATTAGCCAACCTGGCCACGCATCCGGCAGTCGCGGCGGCGCTCGCCACAGGCAAGCTCAAAACGCACGGCTGGGTGTACGAGATCGGTAGCGGAACCATATCCGCGTTGGACCCGTCGGCGGGACGCTTCAGCCGACTCTCCGGGACCAGTAACCACTCGTCAGGGAGTTCGAACATGCAGGAGGTCGCCTAGATGCTCGGCAAATCGATGTTCGGCAAATCATTTGGCAAGGACTTCGTAGCGTCGATAGTCGTGTTTCTGGTCGCACTGCCGCTCTGCATGGGTATCGCCATTGCTTCCGGCGTTCCTCCGGCCATGGGGCTGATCACAGGCATCATCGGAGGACTCGTGGTCGGCTTTCTGGCCGGATCTCCACTCCAGGTGAGCGGCCCGGCGGCAGGACTGGCGGTAATTGTCTGGGAGCTTGTCGATGAGCACGGTATCGCCATGCTGGGCATCATCGTGCTCATGGCCGGGACAATCCAACTGGCGGCTGGTTTGTTGAAATGGGGCCGCTATTTCCGGGCAATCTCTCCGCCGGTCATTTATGGCCTGCTGGCCGGAATTGGCGTGCTGATTTTCGGCGCGCAGTTCCACGTCATGATGGATGGCGCCCCGAAAGGCAACGGGATCGTCAACCTCATCACCATCCCCGCAGCGGTCTGGAATGGAATCGTCCCCATCGACGGCAGCAGCCATCACATCGCCGCGGTCGTGGGGACCATCACCATCCTCAGCATCCTCCTGTGGAACCGTTTCCGACCGGCGAAGCTGAAGTTTCTCCCCGGTCCCCTGGTCGCGGTCACCATCGCGACGATGATCGCCGCCGTGATGAAGCTCCCGATCTTCTATGTGGATGTCCCGATGAATCTCCTTGACGCGGTCACGCTGCCGACGAGGGAGGTCCTGCCGGGCGCGCTCAGTTTGACCATCGTGGGTACAGCCCTGGCGATGGCCGTGATCGCAAGTGCGGAAACCCTGCTTTGCGCCGTAGCGGTGGATCGTATGCACCAGGGCCAGAAGTCCGACTTCGACCGCGAACTGGCCGCGCAAGGGGTCGGCAATATCCTTTGCGGGCTGGTCGGCGCGCTGCCGATGACCGGCGTGATTGTGCGCAGCAGTGCGAACGTGGAAGCCGGCGCCAAGACGCGAATGTCCGCCATTCTGCACGGAGCCTGGCTGCTGGCCTTCATCGTGGCGCTCCCCTTCGTCCTGCGGATGATCCCAACATCCAGTCTGGCGGCCATTCTTGTCTACACCGGATACAAGCTCGTGAATCCAGCCCACATACGGAAGCTTCGCGAATATGGATGGGTTCCGCTCGCGATCTATGGAGTCACGTTAGTGGGCATTGTCGCGACTGACCTGCTGACCGGCGTCCTGCTTGGCGTCGGACTCTCCGTGGCCCGTCTGATCTACAACCTGACCCACCTCGACCTGGACGTTAAGAAACTCGGCAACGAGGTTCACATGACCTTGAGTGGCTCCGCGACTTTTGTCGCCTTGCCAAAACTCGCGGCCGCCCTCGACGAAGTGCCGCGTGGCGCCGAATTGCACGTTCACGTGGAGCATCTGACACACATTGACCATGCCTGCCTCGACGCGTTCCGAAACTGGGAGGCCCAGGGAGAGGAATCCGGGTCACGGCTTATCATCGAATGGCACGAGTTGGCCCACAAGTACGAGCGTCAGACCCAGCTCCCACTGAAGTTGCGAGGTACGGCCCGCAGCAGCGTCTCCGTATAAACGAGGGAGCCGCCAGACCATCCTGGCGGCTTTCCTGATTCCGCCGGCGCGCTCGGGTCTTACTTAATCGGTCCGGTCAGCACGTAGTCATTGTTCGCCCCGCTGGCGTGGCAGCCCTGACAGGGTGCAACTTTCCCCTCCGCCGCGACCGTACCGTCAGCATCTCGTTTCAGCCAGTACCAGTCATTGTTCGCCGGATCATATCCCTCCACCTTGTACATCACCGTCGTTGCCACCAGAGTCTTGTCTGGAGTGAAGTTCTCTTTCACCAAAAGCGCTCCATCTGGAAACACGCCGGTCTTGTCGCTTACGGTCTGATAGGCCGGGGGATCCAAGTAGGTGGTCACCAGCGCGCCATGGGGCTCATTGCTTTCGTAAAAGGTTTCCTTGCCAGGCCACGTTTGCCAGTTCTGGTAGTTCTGCTCCTGCAGATAACTCCAGACGGCCTCGGCGTTGGTCGCCGGAGCCGTGCCGGCCGCCGGTTCGGGTTCAGCCGCCGGTTCGGGTTCGGCCGCCGTGTCAGTTGACTGCGGGCTGCAAGCCAGGGCCAGGCCGGCTGCCAAAGCCAGAAAAGCATGAGAGAAAGGTTGTTTTCGATCCATATCGTCTCCTCTGGGAACGACTCATCGTCGGCCTGCCCGTTACATCGACGGCCTGCACGTAACAAGGTTGTGAATGAGGTAATCAGACAGCCCGCTCCAAGTCTCCTACTCCCAATGAACGAGGAAGGAAAACTTCATAGTTCACGATTCGCGGCGCCCTTACTGGTTGCACTTTGGATGTGCATTGTCGCTCTGCCATTGATTGTTGCAGTCGTAAACCGTCCGGAGAGTCTCTCTGGCTTTGTTTACGAATTGGCCAGAAGCGCGGCAGTCGTCGGTATCACCATACTGAGCGTGCAGTTCCTGCTATCAGCGCGGCTGAGGTGGATTGAGAAGCCTTTCGGCCTGGACATGGTCCTGCGCTTTCATCGCTCCATGGGTATCTTCGCTTTTGCGCTCATCCTTTTACATCCTGTCTTGCTGGCTGCGGGCGGTCGTGGCTGGCAACTGCTGTACAGCCCGGCACAACCCTGGTACGTCTGGTTGGGTCGAATTACACTAATAGCCCTCGTGCTGCACATCGTCATCAGTGCATTTCGCAAAACTCTCGGGCTGGACTTCGAACGCTGGCGGACGATTCACAACGTCCTGGCCCTGACTGTGCTGCTGGCGGCCTTCATTCATAGCTGGCATGCCGGACGCGACCTGAACGAATCGTCGATGCAGGCGCTGTGGGTGGCGCTTCCTGGCTTGGCGCTAGGGTCCTACGTCTGGAACCGGATTGTGCGCCGCTGGCAACTCGCCCGGCGGCCTTATCGCGTGGTGGAGGTATCGCAAGAGACTCCGACGGCCTGGACCATCAAGCTGGCCCGACAAGATGGGAAAGAACCGTTCGATTATCTGCCCGGTCAGTTTCATTTCTTGACCCTGAAACGGGAACGCGGATTGCATGAGGAGGAACACCATTTCACCATTTCTTCAAGCCCTACGGACCGATCGACAATCGCCTCCACCATCAAGGAATCGGGCGACTTCACCAGTACGATCGGAGAAACCAGACCGAATGACACAGCCATCGTCCAGGGACCTTTCGGCCGCTTCTCATATACGCTGCATCCGGACGAACGGGACCTGGTCTTCGTCGCCGGTGGTATCGGCATTACACCCTTGATGAGCATGTTGCGGCATATTCGCGATACTCAGGCGGACCGGCGGGTCCGCCTGTTATTCGCCAACCGCACCGAGGACGAGATCGCCTTCCGCGACGAGATCCGAGCCATGGAGGCCGATGAACGGGGCTGGCTCGAAGTGACACACGTCCTGAAGCACCCCCCGGCAGACTGGGAGGGTGAGAGCGGCCCCATCGACCGGGAAATGTTGGAACAGGCTTGCCAGGGCCAGGTAGCGGCAAAAGGATTCTACCTCTGCGGACCGCCCGGCCTGGTTCGAACAGCCGTATCCGCCCTCCGTCAAATGGGCGTCTCCTGGAAACATCTCCACGGAGAGGCGTTTTCGTTCGTCGATATCCAGGGGCCGGAAGACATTCGCACTCGTCGCCGGCGGTGGGTTACCGCGATCGCGATCATTGTCCTGCTGGCGCTGATCCTCGGCGCTACCGCATACCGCCTCTGATCACCGCTCTGGCGATACTGCCGGCGCTTGTGCAGAGGTCTGTAGCAAAAGTCAATACTACATAACCATCGCAAAGTATAAATTCTCAGAATCGTTCTTTCATTTATTTTTTGATTCAGTAAAACATCGGGAAATATCTAGATTGGGTCGCGCTTACAACCTTTCTCCGCGAAACACAGACCAGCGGGCATCGTCATCCGAACAGAGAGAGAAATCGAAAACAAGGGGTAATTAGATTCTCTATGAAGATGTTGCTTACACTCTCAATTTGTCTCGTTCTGTGTGGACTCAATGCCGCCGCGCAGGATACTGGAAATTTATCCGGCGACGTTGTCGCTGTAACCGGCGGGTCGATTCCAAACGCGGCCCTTACGGTAACCGAATTGGACAGCGGCTACTCCGTGGAAGGCTTGTCGTCAACCACAGGTAGCTTCCAGTTCAACGCCCTCCCCAGCGGGATCTATCGTGTCGAAGCGGAGGCGCCCGGCTATAAACGACACGTCGTCACAGATATAGCGGTTTCCTCGGTCAGACCCACCGAGATCACCCTGACACTCGAAAAGGGTAATCCCTCTGAAACGGTGCGGATGACGGCCGAGGCCTCGCTGCTTGACACCACCTCCGGTCAGATTGCCATGGGATTGAGCGCGACGCAGGTTCGCGAATTGCCCATCACCGACCGAAATTACCAGGAGCTGATCGGGTTGTATCCCGGCATCAGCCTGCCCGACGCCGAACTGCCGCTATTGCTCAAACCACAGCGGGATCGGATCTTCGCCACAAATGGCCAGTCCTTCGAGGCGGCCTCATGGAAGATCGACGGCTTCAGCAACAGGGAGCCGTTCACGAACACCAGCATCTTCATCTCTCCGGTCCAGTCGATTCAGGAAGTGAAGGTGGCTACCTCCAGCTATTCCGCTGATTCCGGACGCGCTGGCGCTTCCGTCGTCAACGTCAATACACGATCGGGCGGGACTGAATTCCACGGGGACCTGTTCTGGTTCAACAGCGTCGACGAACTCCGGAACAGAGACTTCTTCGAGACCGAAGCCGTCGAGGAAGGCGAATTCCTTTGGAACCAGTTCGGCGGTTCGATCGGCGGACCAATTCCGACCATGCGGGACAAGCTCTTCTTCTTCGGAACCTACGAAGGGACATACATGGACTATCAACGGCCGCGCTTTGCGTCCGTGCCCACCCAGGCCATGCGGCAGGGCGATTTCCAGAACATCCCGAGCGTGAATCTATATGATCCGCGCACCGGTCTCGAGGACGGTACTGGAAGGCAGCCGTTTCCCGGAAACCAGATTCCCGCCGGCAGCTTCAGTTCGGTAACAAGCGAGCTGTTATCGCTTTACCCCAATCCCAATAAGCCGGGGCTCGAGAATAACCTGCTTCAAAACGCTCCCGTTCGCACCGACACGCAGCGCACCGGCGGTCGGATGGATTTTCGCCCCGCCGACAACACGGCGATCTTCCTCAACTATCGCTACGGGCGCTACTTCGTATCCGATGAATCCCCGCTCGGCCTCGTGCTGGGAGGAGGCGCCGAGGCCCGGCTCAGGACCCACAACGCGTATGCCGGAATCAGCCACTCGTTCATGCCGGACTTGGTCACCCAGATCCGCCTCGGATACAACCGCTACCGCAACCGCATGAACACCTTGAATGCTCCGAATCCGCTGTTCGGCTCAGGTTACGAGAACTTCGACGGGACCGAGCTGCCCCGGATCCGGTTTTCTGGATTGACAGACATCGGCGCCCGGGAGGGCCTGCCGCTGCGCGGCGTCGACAACACCTATCAGATTGCCAACAACTGGAGTTGGACGCATCGTAAGCACAATCTGCAGTTCGGATGGGATGCGAACTTCCTCCGCACCGACGGCCTGCGCGGATTCGGCTTCACCCCATCGCGCTTTGGGATTCATCCGGGCCGTGTCTTCGATTTCGGTCTCGGTGTGACGGCTTTGCCTTCGTCGCCCATGGCGCAGAACCGGGCGGCCGGCGAATTCGCGAGCTTCCTGCTCGGCATGCCGACCGTTTCGACCGACACCGAGCAGCTTCTATCACCTTCCTATCGCCGTACCCAGTACATGGCGTTTGCTTCCGATACGATCCGGCTCACTCCGCGGCTCACCCTGAACCTCGGCGTGCGATGGGAGTTGATCTCACCGGTGACTCCGGCGAACGACGGGGGACTGTCGAATTTCAACCCTCTTACCAACGCAGCCACGCTGCCACCGTCGGATACGTTCAATGAACGCCCCGATGTCGACTGGAACACCACTAACTTTGGCCCGCGCGTCGGGGTCGCCTTCAAGCTGACCGACAAGGCAGTCCTGCGCGGCGGCTATGCCCTCAGCCACTTCCCGGAAACCATCGCCTTCGCCGGCGGCGGCCTATTCCCCGCGCTCGTCAGCTCTCAGCGCGGTCTTCCAGGATCGTTCCAGGCGGCCGGCACATTGACCGACCCGCAGAGCCCGGCGACCACCGTGCCGCCCGTCCGAGAAGCGAATGGCACGGAGATGCTAACCCTGACGCCGCCGGTCGATCAGCCGCTGGTTTCCATGGCGCAAGATCGCAAGACTCCCAGGGTCCACAGCTATAACGTGACCCTCGAACATGACTGGGGCGAAGGGATCATGACAAGCTTGGCTTATGTCGGCTCGCTCGGCCGCCAGTTGCCCTACCTCCGCGAGTTCAATGCGGCGCGTCCCGGGGCAGGCCTCGCCGGTCTGCCATTGCTGGAGTTTGGTCGCACGGCCAGCACCATCGTGTCGGCCACTGGAGCCAACAGCAACTACAATGCGTTCCAGGCTAACGTGAGAAAGCGCTTCAGCAAGGGCTTGAGCTTCACCGCATCCTATACGTATGGCCGGGCGCTCGATCAGGTCACCGGGCAGGGCTTCCTGATCGGCAACTTCAGCCGGGATCGGAACTACGGCCGGTCGGACTTCGATCGAGAGCATATCTTCACCGCCTCGCACGTATGGGAGATTCCGCTCGGTAAGGGGACGTCCCATCTAAACTACGGGGTGATTGGCGCCATCGTCAGCAACTGGCAGCTTCAGGGCAACATGCAGTGGTTCTCAGGCCGGCCTTTCACGCCGGTGGCGGATCCGCTCTTCTGCAACTGCCCGGGCAACACCCAGACATTCGCCGACATACGTGGGCCCGTGACCACCGCAGATTCGACTCCGGGTGATATCGGAGACGGGCTGTTTTTCGATACGACCAACATCGGCCTGCCGCCTGCAGACAGCTTCGGCGATGCCGGACGCAACTCCATCCAGGGACCTGGGTTCTTCAACTACGACATGTCCGTCTTCCGTGGCTTCGATGTGACCGAGAGTCACCACCTGGAGTTCAGGGCTGAGTTCTTCAACCTCTTCAACACCACGCAGTTCGCCACCCCGGTGAGCAGTGTGAACTCCCCCAACTTCGGACGGATTGTCGAAAGCCGCGCCACCAGCAGCCAGGCGGAACAGTTTGGCTCAGCGCGGCAGGTGAACTTCGGTTTGCGGCTTACCTTCTGAGGCCGCGGCCGCCAGGCGGGATTTTGCCCAGCCGGCGAAACCATGGCACGGTGCGCGAAGCTCCTCCCGGGTGTGGAGGGGCTTCGCCACGCCATGGCCGTCATGCTTCACGGTTCCCGTGACAATGTGATAAAGCTCATGAGCTACAACCCGCCCCAGCGCCCTTCCATACTCGTGCTCTCCGACAACTCCCAGCAATTCGCGCAACCGGTCACAAAAGACTTCTCCGAACGGCAGCACCTTGCCGGCATCCACTTCGGCGAAGCCCAGAGCCGCATGGCGATTGCCACCGGCGAGTTCGTGCTCGTTTGCCGCGGGCCGGCACGCACCGCGAAAGCGAATCACCGCGATCCGTTGATAACTCTCCGTGCCGCTGTTTTCCGATAGCAGACGCCAGTCAATTCGAATTCCCGCCGCTGCTACCAGCCGCGCAGTCTCATGCATCATAGCCGCCGCCGAGACATGCTCAGCAACGCCGTCATAATCGAGGAAAACCGTAATCACCGGCCCGGCCCCTGCCAAAGGGCAGGTTGCGAGGAGGAAGATCGCAGTGAGGCACCGAATCAAGTGCCCAGCTTTTATCACAGATGAGAATCTGAACGCAAGATCGCCTGCGAAGCTTGTTATTGTTTGTGGGGAGGAGGACCCTCTCCACCAGGCTGGACCGATATTTCATCGGCGCTGCACAAAAGCGAACATCGGCAATCGGCTTTTCGCTAAACTCCGAGGACAGGACCTCTACGTTCATGCAGATCATCCGTCGCGTTGCTGTTCTCGGAGCGGGCACGATGGGCTCGCGGATTGCGGCCTACTTTGCCAACGCCGGAATCCCCGTCGTGCTGCTCGACATCGTTCTTCCCGGCGAGGCGGACCGCAACGCCGCCGCCCGGCGGGGGCTTCAGGCCGCCGCCAGCGGATCGCCCCCCGCCTTCTATACGGACGATTGCCAGAAGCGCATCACGATCGGGAATCTCGAAGATGACCTGAAGCGAGTCTCCGACTGCGACTGGATCGTCGAAGCGGTTGTCGAGGATCTGGAGGTCAAGCGCGAGCTTTGGCGAAACGTCGAACCGGTCGCCAAACCCGACTCGATCCTCTCGACGAACACCAGCGGGCTCTCGCCCGCGCGCATCTGCGAGGGCTTTTCCCCAGAGTTCAAGCGCCGCTTTCTTGGAACGCACTTCTTCAACCCGCCGCGGTATCTTCACCTGGTGGAACTGGTCCCCGCTCCGGAGACTTCGCCGGACGCGCTGTTGGCGACCGCGACGTTCTGTGACCGGCGTCTGGGCAAGGGCGTGGTTCCGTGCCGGGACACACCGAACTTCATTGCCAATCGAATTGGTGCTTTCTTCGGGGCCACCGTTCATCACCTGGTGACAGAGGGCGACTATACGATTGAAGAGGCGGACCTCCTAACCGGCCCGCTGATCGGCCTCCCCAAGAGCGCCAGTTTTCGTCTCCTGGATATCATCGGGCTCGACGTCTGGCAGGCCGTCACCGGAAACCTGCGCGGCGTCGACGGCGAACGGTGGTCCGGACGCTTCGAGCTGCCGAAGTTTTTGAACGAGTTGATCGCTCGCGGGTGGATCGGCGAGAAGGCGGGACAAGGCTGTTACCGGCGTGTCGAGAAAGACGGCCATCGGATCATCGAGGCGTTGGACTGGAAGACCATCGAATATCGTGAGACGGCGAGACCGGGCTTCCCCTCCGCTGACGCCGCCTCCGCGCTTGATGACCTGCCCGCCCGTCTGCGCCTGCTGGCGCGCGCCGAAGACCGGGCGGGCACGTTCCTCTGGAGCCTGTTCCGCGACCTCTTCCTCTATGCGGCGGAACGTGTTCCCGAGATTGCGGATCGCATTGTCGAAGTGGATCGGGCGATGCGCTGGGGCTACGCGTTCACCCTGGGCCCCTTCGAGATGTGGGATGCGCTTGGACTGGTGGATACGGCGCGCCGCATTGAGGAAGAAGGCCATGTCCTGCCGGGCAACGTCCGGCGGATGATCGAGGACGGCGCCACGTCGTTCTATCGCCATGCCGACAGCAAAGGAGCGCCGCGCACCGAGTTCTTCGACTTCACGGACGGGGCTTACACGGAGCTGGAGCGCAGTCCGGACACGCTGCGAATCGGCGAAATTAAACGAGCGCGCGGCGTGGTGTGGGAAAACGATGACGCGTCGCTGGTCGATTTGGGCGACGGCGTGGTCTGCGTCGAGTTCCACACTAAGATGAACATCCTCGGCGAACGGTCGTTTGACATAGTGAGGGCGGGACTCAGGGAGGCCGAGCAGAACTTCGAGGCGATGGTGATCGCGAGCGACGCCGCGCACTTCAGTGCCGGCGCCGATCTCGAACTGTTCCTTCGGGCCGCCCGGGACGCGGACTGGAAGCTGATCGACGGCATCCTGCGCAGTTTTCAGGCGCTGACTCAGGAGCTGCAATATTCCGCCAAACCAGCGGTGGCGGCGCCCTGCGGGTACACTCTTGGCGGGGGCTGCGAAATTGTTCTCCATTGTTCGCGCGCGCAGGCGGCCGCCGAACTCTACATGGGGCTGGTGGAAGTAAGAGTTGGGCTCATTCCCGCGGGCGGGGGAACGAAGCAGATGGTCTCGCGCTTCGGCGACGGCGAGAAGGCGTATTGGCTCATCGGCAAAGGGCAAGCTTCCGGCAGCGCTCTTCAGGCTCGCGAGATGGGTCTCCTGGTTCCCTCGGATCCGATCACGATGAATCGCGACCGGCTGTTGTCCGAGGCGAAAACGCTGGCGTTGAGCCTGGCGCGAGGCTACGTTCCGGCGGTTCCGGAACCGATCGAGGTGGAGGGTGAGCCGTTGTATGCGAAGCTGAAAATGGGCGCTTGGCTTGCCCATGAGTCCGGTCGGCTTTCTGACT
>CAYLSS010000060.1:0-10486 GCA_964385765.1 uncultured Solibacteraceae bacterium | reverse complement strand
GGGCGCGCCATTTCTCCTTACTTGGACATCCAGGCCACACCTTCGCATTCCGCGCGCCGGCCGTCTATACCCGGGGGCAGCCCGACGTGAGATACTGAAAAGACATTCGCCAAACTTCGACTGCAAGACATGCCTCTGGGAAACGCGCGCAGTCCGGTTGGCGGGCGAGGCCTGTGCATGAGCGATTCAAGCTTAAGAATCTGTTAGGTGGTTCCCGATGAAGAATCTGAACGATGTTGCAAGCGACTTCACCAACAAACTGACCCGCCGGCATTTTGGCGCCGCAACGCTCGCGGGCGCCTTCGCGGCGGGTTCGAAATCGCTGTTTGGAGCCAAGAATGATCAAGCGGCGGACTGGGCGACGAAACAGGTCGAGATAGGCCATACCGGCGTCAAGACTTCGCGGCTGGCGCAAGGGACGGGGTTGAACGGGGGCGCCCGGTCCTCGGCTCACGGTCGCTTGGGAGAGAAAGCCTTCACTCGCCTGGTCCGGCACAGCCTCGATCGGGGTGTCGCGTTGATGGATACCGCGGACCTTTACGGTACCCACCGATACTTGCGGACGGCATTGAACGGCGTGCCTCGTGACCAATACGCTTTCCTGACCAAGATCTGGCCCCGGACCGAATTTTGGAACATGGCGTCCGGTGGCGCGACCAAGGAAGTCGAGCGCTTTCGCAAGGAACTGGACTCGGACGTCCTGGAAATCGTGCTGATCCACTGCATGCTCGACAAGGGTTGGACCGACGAATACCAGCGCATCCGCGATGAGCTTTCCGAGTTGAAGCAGCAGGGGAAGGTCAAGGCCATCGGCGTCTCCTGCCACGACTTCGGCGCGCTGAAGGTTGCCTGCGCGCATGAGTGGACGGATGTTGTGCTGGCTCGCATCAACCATGTCGGCCAGGAGGCATACATGGACGCCCCCGTGGACGAGGTCTCACCCATACTCAAACAGGCCCGAGCCAACGGAAAGACCGTCATCGGCATGAAGATTTTCGGCGCCGGTCGGCTGGTTAAGCCCGAGCAGCGGGATGAATCGCTGCGATTTGTCTTCGAGAATGACCTGGTGGACGCCATGACCATTGGCATGATGAATACCACCGAAGTCGATGACACGCTCGAGCGCATCAGCAAGGCCGCCAAAGCTTGATCGACGGCTTCAGTCGGTCTTTTCGAAGTCCAGTGTGGCCGAATTGATGCAGTAGCGCATGCCGGTAGGTTCCGGGCCGTCGGGAAAGACGTGGCCCAGATGGGCATTGCACTTGTCACATAGAACCTCGGTACGGACCATGCCGTGGCTGGTGTCGTTTTCGGTAGCGACGACGGCCTCATCGGCGGGAGCCGTGAAACTCGGCCACCCGGTTCCGGAATCGAACTTGTCGTCGGAGCGAAACAGCGGATTGCCACAACAAATGCAGCGATAGATCCCCTTGTCGTAGTGCTTGTTGTACTTGCCCGTGAAAGCCGGCTCGGTGCCTTTATTTCGTGTTACCTCGTAAGCGAGCGGCGAAAGCTTCTCCCGCCACTCGGTATCGGTCTTTTTCTGTGCATCCATTCAGGGATTTCCTCCTTTTGTCGTTGGTGGATTCTATGACAGACTATCCATGAGATGATCCGGCACAGGGGCGGGGTGCGGACGGGTCCTTTCTCAGACGATTGCCGTACAGTTAATCAGTTATCCGGCCGATGGACGAAAGGTGATACTGGAAGACAATTCACGCTGGTCGTTCCGGCAACGCGCGCGGGCTTGGTTGGCGGCGGTGGGCCGCGAGGGGAAAGATGCGCGGACACAGTCATTCCAGGCGGGAGGCGCGCAGGTCCTGATTCTGGAATCGGGGCGATTGTCGGCCGGCCAGTCGATCGACGTATTCCTGCTGGTTCGGGGAAACTTCACGTGTGGAGGCGGCTGCCGCTTTCGGCGTCCTCTTTATGTGGCCGGCAACTGCGAGATCGGCAAGGGTTCAATCCTGGAAACGCTGGAGGTCGACGGCGATCTCCACCTTGCGCCGTCGGTCGAGGTAAGGGGGAATGCCATCAGTCTGGGCGCGATGGAGATCCGGCCGGGAAGCCGGATTTGCGGGCTGGCGTGCAGCTACAAGTCGATCCGTCTCGGACTTCAGGCGTCCGCCGCGAGGCTCTACGCTCCTGGAGTGCTGACGCCGGATGGAGTTCGCAGCCCGGCCCGGCCGCGTGCGGAACCACCGTCGGGGGTCATTCCGATTCTCGGTCCGGGAACGCTCAACCGCGGGCTGCTGAAGGTCGCGGGCATTGACCCGCGGCGGTTGCAAGCGGCCGGCGAGTCGGAATGGGTCTATGAAGGCGACCTGTGCGTCGAACGGCCGGTCCTGCTCAGAAGCAACCTCTACGTCAATGGTTCGGTATCTCTGGCGGCTGGCAGCCTGTTGGAGGCGAGTCTCCAGGCGGTGCGCGGGCTGTCGCTTGGCGAAGGATCGATTTTGCGAGGGAGTCTCGAGGCCGGCGCAGATCTCCTGATCGGGGGCGACTCGGTCTTTCAGGGCGATATAGTATGCGGGCAAATGCTGCGTCTCTGCTCCGGTGTGCGCGGGCTCCGGTCCGGGCGACCGGTGAATGTCCGGGCTGGGGGCGAGCTGGTTCTCGAAGAGGGTGTGACGGTTCGCGGCCGGCTGTCATCGGGATGCCGCGTGACCGCGGTGGCGGATGAATCATTCATCGCCCACCGGCGCGTTGCCGGTAAAGAAGCCTAAATCGTGTGAATAAGGAATCTGCTACTATCATTCTCATACGGTTGCAACAACAACTCATTGCAGAGCGCGGTCGAGGGGAGTCGTCGCGCTTCCGGGGCACGCGAGCACATTCGACCTTTTGGTTTCCGAGCACATTCGTCTCGAACAATGAAACAATTAGAGCACCGTATTGTCAAAGCCTGAGAAAGGGGTATCGGTCGCCGATGAGGCGAGTTTGAAGCAACGTTAATTGAATGTATCCCAGCAGAAGAGGTAGACCATTTCGACGACCGCGCGTTCGGGAGAATGTCAACGAGAACATTCGCGCTCGCGAGGTCCGGGCCGTTTTCCCAGATGACTCGGTTGAAGTATTGCCCACGCACATCGCAATCCGCAAGGCCAAGGAGATGGGCCTTGACCTGATTCTGATTGCTCCTACGGCGAAGCCGCCTGTAGCGAAAGCCATGGACTACGGCCAATGGCAATACGAGCAGAAGAAAAAGCAAAGCGAGGCCAAGAAGAAGCAGCACGTTATCCAGGTCAAGGAAATCAAGTTCCGGCCGAACACCGACGACCACGACTACGATTTCAAGAAGAAGCACGCCGAACGCTTTCTCAGCGAGGGCAACCGGGTGAAGGCAGTGGTCCAGTTCCGAGGACGTGAAATTGCTCACGTCAATCTCGGGAAGGAACTTCTGCAGCGGTTCGCCAAAGACCTGGCCGACTACGGCGAAGTCGAAGGTTATCCCCGGATGGAGGGGCGGAACGCCCACGTGATCATCGCGCCGCTCAAGGCTTCGAAGAAGAACTCGTCAAAGGCGGCCCAGTAGCTGCGGGCGCGCAACCCGGGAGTTAGTAGAAGAGGTACTTGCGCCACTGGTCATCGCCGCGCCCGAGCAGACGCATGATGTGCCGGCTTGTGTGCATGGTGAAGGGGCGGGGCGCGCGGGCAAGCTTCATGTTGGCTTCTTCCGGCGTGCGATTCCCTTTTAAATTGTTGCACTCGATGCAGGAGGCGACCAAGTTCTCCCACGTCGAGGTTCCGCCGCGTGAACGCGGGATAACGTGATCCATCGTCAAATCGCCCGCTGATCCCGTACGCCCGCAGTATTGGCAAGTATAGCGGTCGCGGAGCAGAACATTCTTACGCGACAACGAACGTGTCTGGCGCGGGATCCGGCGGTACTCAAGCAGGCGAATCACCGACGGCAGGGTCACCGCCAGGGTTGTGGAGTGAATCTGGTTGCGTGTCCGCTCCTCGGTTGCCGCCACTCCCTTCAGAACCAGCACGATCGCCCGCCGGGCCGCACATACGTTGATCGGCTCATAGCTGGCGTTGAGGACCAGCACCGGCTTCTGGAGTCCATGTCCGTTGAGGCGCATCAGTTCGCTCCCATCGAGATAGATTGAATCTGTCGGCTCGGTGTGTAAGGTTCGGCGTTGAAGCGCCGGTCTGTGCGTGCCACGGCGAGAACCGCCACGTAGACGGCGCCGGCGTGCTTCATGGCCTTGGCGCAAGCGCTGGCCGTGGCTCCGGTTGTCAGGACATCGTCCACCAGCAGGACGCGTCTTTCACGCAGCCGCTCGGGCTGCCGCACGGCAAAGGTGCCGGAAACGTTTTTCCGTCGTGCTGAGTTGGTGAGCCCGGCCTGGCGTGAGGTGGACCGCGTCCGCCGGACGAGATCCAGCACGGGAATCCCGGTGCGTTTCCCAATCACACGAGCCAGCGCTTCGGCCTGATTGAAGCCGCGCTGCCAGCGACGCCACCAGTGCATCGCCATCGGAACGATGAGATCGAATCGCTCATCCCGAGGGAAGGCGGCCAGGGCCATCTCGCCCAGGGGTTGGGCGAGCGTTTCGATGCGACCGTATTTGAACAGATGGATAAGCTCGCGGAGAGTCTCCTCATAGGAACCGAAGGTGTAGGCTGCGTCGTAGCCATTCAGCTCGAGACGGCACAGTCCGCACCGTCCCTCCAGATCAAGCGGGAACGGATTCAAGAACGGGGTCCGGCACTGGACGCAGAAATAGTCCGTCTCCAGTGGCTCCGGCTTGTTCAGACACTCCTTGCAAACAGGGATGCGGGAAATTCTCTTCAGGGCGAGACCGCAGATGCGGCATTCGTCGGGGAACAGAAGCGCAAAAAGGGCGTGTGGGATCCGGCCGAAAAACGGCGATGGTTGAAAGCTTCGAACTAGTTGCCAGGCACTACTGGGGAAAACCCACCTCCGAACACTAAACCATATTTTATAACATCGGACCGCATCGAAATGTTTGCTGCCCGGTTACAGGGCAGTGAATCACACCGCCAACGGCTCCGGAATCGCGACACTTCACCAGAGGAAGTTGTGACCGGGGCCCTTTCCTCTCGGAAGATCTGCCGGGTAGGCGCACGTCCTTCGGCCCCCCGTTATTCCCACTCCAATACCGCGCGGTCAGCGCCGCGACCGAGCTAATCTGGAGCGAGGAGATTTCTATTCATGGATCGAAAAAAGAGCATTGATCTACTGAACCAAGCTGTTGGAGACGAGTTGCAGGCCATCCACCAGTACATGTACTTCCACTTCCATCTCGACGATCAGGGTTATGGCCCGCTGGCTGCGATGTTCAAGCGTACGGCGATCGAGGAGATGGGACACGTCGAGCGCCTTGCCGAACGCATCTTGTTTTTGAAGGGCGATGTCGAGATGGAAGCTTCCGGACCGGTGGAGAAGCTTCGCGAGCCCGAGGCTATGGTCAAGAAGGCCGCCGACATGGAGGAGACCAGCGCCGCCGACTACAACAAGTTCGCGCTGGAATGCTCCGCGAATGCCGATTCGGCGTCCAAACAGTTGTTTGAAGGGCTGGTGTCCGACGAGGAGCGACATTTCGACCAGTTCGACCAACAACTCGACAACCTCAAGCGTTTCGGTCCGAACTACCTGGCGTTGCAATCATTCAGCGGCCCGTCGGAAGGAGAAGCGGCAGGGTAACGAGTATCTGGGGTTCCGGCTTTGGATCGCAGACGCAAGGCCTGGAATTGCAGAGGAGCCGCAAAATCCCTCGCGCCAGCGGGAGGGCGGACGCTGGCCGGAGAGACCACCCCGACCGCCGGCTGGCGTTTTACGACGCCGGATCAATTAATGCGCTGAACGAGGGCGGCCTAATCCTGGTCGCGATCCAAGGGCGGAGCGCCGATAAATACGGAGCCGGAGCCTTTGAGTGGGGGGCCGGGGATGAGATCGCCGTTCTGGTTCGAGAGGCACCCGGCTCCCATGTTCGCCCGTCCTACGCGCTGGCTCCACATCCGGGCTGGCCGGGGGGGCTTCGGCAGGCCGGCGGCGCGGGCGAAGACCCGGCGGGTGACGTGAGGCATGGTCGCGCTCCTTAGCGTTGTTGAAACATCCATACTATAGCTTGGAAACGGAGGTCAGCCGGATGAAGAAATGGTTGTTGGTGGCGGGTTTGACGATGGTGGCGGTGATGACCGGGCAGGATCGGGCGATGGTGCACGGGCACCGCGGCGCGAGGGCCGTTCTGCCGGAGAATTTGATTCCGGGATTCGAATACGCGATTGAGGCGGGAGCGGACTTCATTTGACCAGAAGGGGGTAAGGGCGGACTCCTGGCGCGGGCCGCCCTATTTGGCGCCACCTGACGTCGGCTAGAATATAAGCTTCAACCCGAATTGCAGCGATCGCTGACTTTCCTGGGCTGTGGTCACCTGCCCGAACGTTGAACTGCCAAACGTTGTATTGGGCCTGTTAAATGCAGGGGTGTTGCTGAGGTTCAACGACTCGGCGCGAAACTCTAGCGTCCAGTTTTCTTGCACGGCGATTCGGCGGAATACCGAGAAATCGAGATTGAACAAGTTTGGCCCCTCGAGGATGTTTCGTCCGACGTTGCCGATGGTCTCCGGCTGCGGCGCCTCGAAGCGGCTGGTGTCGAAAAAGAGTTCGCCGGGTCCTGTGTTATTGAATATCTCCGGCTCGCCGCTGCCCACGAGGTTAGGCCGATTGCCGTTGCCCGGAGCATTCAGGCTCGCGGAACTGAAGGTGAAGTTCAGCGGGTCGCCGCTCTGGTAGGTCAGGATGCCATTTGCCTGCCAGTCACGCGCGATCCAGCCGGCGACACCTGAACCGGTGAGCCACCGCTTGCCTGGGCCAAACGGCAGTTCATAGACGTAGCTCTGGGTGAAGACGTGCGTGCGGTCTTCGTCGGAACGGCCGCGGTTTAGATCGCCGTTGAAGTCGAAGAACAGACTGCAGCGGTCCGAGCAAAGGTCGGTCGCTCTACTGAAGCTGTACGAGGTCGTGAGCAGGAATCCGTCCGAAAACGGGTGGTCGAGTCGTATTTGCAGCGCATTGTAGTTGGTGTGCTGGCCAATGACCATGTTGGTCGCGGCGGTGCGGCCGAACTGCTGGAACAGGGGCTGTCCTTGAACACCTGTTCCGGGCACCTGACTGGCGTTGATGTCCACTTTGGCGTCGACATTCACACCGTGATTGCCGACATAAGAGGCCTGGACGACGAAGTTGCGGGGTAGCTGCCGCTGGATCGAGAAGTTCCACGACTGGACGTAGCCGTGATGCAAGTCCTCGGGCACCACCTCGAAGACATCGTTCGGAGCGTTGGGGATGATGCCATTTTCGGGGATTTCGAAACGTAGCGGTTCCGGAAAGCCGGTAGCGAGTGCGCCTGCCGCGGAGAACGAGTTGGGAGCATTGAAGGAGTTGGCCTGCTTGATTGGAAAGTTAAACAGACCGGAGTTGCCCCCCCCGCCGCCGCCGGCGCGACGCGGCAAATAGCTGATTCCGTAGCCCCCGCGAACCACCGTCTTCGAGCTAAGCCGGTAGGCCAGGCCAATGCGTGGAGCGAAACTGGTGAATTGGTCGTCGATGCCGCAGTCCTTGGGGTTGTTGCCGATGCCGCAAACGAGCAGGGTGTTCGTGGTCGGGTCGAACTGTACGGTGCCCCCATCGGAGCGCGGAGTTTCAAACGGCACATACTCGTAGCGCAGCCCGAGGTCGAGTGTGAGCTTGGGGGTGACCTGCCACTTGTCTTGCGCGTAGAAGAAGTTCTCGAGGATGCGGCGAGTCGGGAAGGTTCCCACCAGGTCACGTCCGAGCAACGTAGGCTGGTCCAGCAAGAACGATGCAAAAGAATTCGCGAAGCTCGTGTTGGGGTCGCCGTTGAGGGCCGTTGGTCCGGCGGAGAACACGAATCGGCCTCGCGGATTGAAGGTCTGGGTCTGCAGAAGGTCGTTACGGCTGCGGCGGATATCGAAGCCGAACTTGAGTGCGTGATTGCCGCGAATCCAATTCCAGTTGTTGACGAGGTCGAAGGTGGTTACCGCCCGCTCCCATGGCATACTGGCCGAAAAGCCGACTACTGGGTTGCTGAACCCGTCAATGCGAATCTCGGATATCCCGCTCGAGTGCTCATCAACATTGGCGCCCGGGATGCCGATGTCCCTCGATGTGGTCAGGCCCTTGTCCGCGTTCACGGCATCGTTTCGGTTTCGCAAGACGCCTAGCCGAACCTCCGTCAGCAGATTGGGTCCGAAGATGTGTGTGTAGTTCACACCGGGACTCTGTGTCCGCGCCAGGCCGTTGCCGGCGAATCCGCCGTTGCGGGGACCGCCGTAGATTCCAAATAGCGGCGGGTCGGTAACTTCGTTTCGCGAAAAGCTGTAGCGAGCGAAGAACAGATCATTGTCGGTGAACCGGTGGTCGACCTTGATGTCGAACTGATCGATATCCTTGGAGAGGGTGCTGTTTTGGTCCAGATTCGTGCCCAAGCCCGGACGGTTGGGTGCCGGGATGTTGTTCAAGATCGTCCGCGAGATCGGACTAATCCGGTTTTCCGGGATCACGTTATTCGGAAAGGGCTGCCGGCCGGTACCGTCCGGGTTCCCGGTGGCCGGATCGTAGATGGTGGTGTTAGATTGCCTCAGGTCGCCTTGCCGAAACTCCGGAGTCGGAATGGTGTGCAAGTTGGTTTGTCCACGGCGGTCACGGGTGCCCTGGTAGTCGCCGAAGAAGAACGTCTTGCCGCGCTTGATTGGCCCGCCGAACGTCCCGCCGAACTGGTTGAAAACGGTCTCAGCTTTATCGGCCGCTAAGACGTTCCTCGCATCGGTATTGTCGTTCTTGTGGAAGTAGAATAGGCTCCCGTGAAAATTGTTCGTACCGGAGCGAATGGTCGCATTAATGACCGCGCCGCCGGCGCGCCCAAGTTCCGGATCGTAGTTCGACGTGGAGACGTCAACAACTTCGAGAGCTTCAATCGGCGGGACCAGCGCACTCAGGTTACCGTCATCGATGTTGTTATCGATGCCTTCTAGCTGGACGTTGTTGGCCTGCCGGCTTTGGCCATTAACCCGCGTGGAAAGGCTATCTTGGGAATTGTAGAACTGGGAATGCGGCCGAAAGGACCGGCTGGCGCCTGGAACCAGCGACACGAGACCCTGGTAGTTGCGGTTGAATCCGAGTGGCATATCCTGCAACTGTTTCTTGACGATGGTACCGCCCGTGTCCGCGCGATCGGTCTTCAAAATAGGCGCCGCCGCGGTGACCTCGATGATTTCGGATACGGCGCCTGGTTCGAGAATCATATCGACTCGTACCGTCGTGTTCACCTGAACCTGAATCCGGTCACGGACAACCTTCTTAAAGTCCGTTTGTTCAATCTCCACCCGATAAGGGCCGGGATCCAGATTGGCGAAAACGTAGTTCCCGCTGGCGTTGGTGCTCGATGTGCGACTGATAGCTTTCTCCGTATCCGTCAGGGTAACCCGTGCTCCTGGGACCACGGCTCCAGAGGAATCTGTTACCGTACCTAGCAGGGTCCCCTTCAGGGTTTGGCCGTCAGCCTGGGACGCGGCTCCTATTGAGAGCAGCGCAAAAACCGTGATTAATGTTACCGGATAGACCCTCACTTTAGGCCTCCTTTCGTCTGCTAATTCTAGTAACCGAGGAAGACAGTTACCTGTAGAAACAAGGACTTTACTTTCATCACCCGTTTATCGGCAAAGGAGTTTCAACTGTTTCAAGACAGCCGCCGGAGCAAACCTGCCAAAGCGCCTTTTTGGGGATGAGTTGTAATGTCCCGGAGACGATGGGGCATCGCGGCGATACCGATTGTGCCGATGCAGGCCATCGTCTTATGGACGCTGCTCGACGTAGCGCCGCTTCCGTAGCACGAGTAAGTTGTCTTCCCACATCAGCCGCTGCACGCGCTTGCGGTTCACTACCAGGCCGTTAGCTCGCAGCGCTTTGCTGATGCGCCGCGTGCGGTACTGGGGGAACTCCAGACACAGCCGCTGGATGGTGTCGCGCAACGGCACCTCGGCTTGTTGCGGCTGATGCTCCTCCCAGGTACGGTAATAGCCCGCTCGCGACACCCGTCGGACTTCGGTGTAGGCGCGTTGCCGCCACGCCCGGGAGGCTTTCGGCAGTTCGCCGACTCGCTTGGAAGATCGGGAGCAGTCGCTGGTGGCCAGCTTCGTTCCTAACCGTCCTCTCGCAACGCGGACCGAAGCTGCAATATTCTGCTGGTGCCGGACCTGTACTCGTGATGGTTCGCTCTGGCGGCGGGCGTTGGGGTCAGGGGTCAGTCGAGGCTGTAGCCTTCACCCTAGTCATAGTGAAGCAGATCGTTGGCCTGGTTGTTATTGGTGAAGCGTTCGTTTGCGCCATCCCATCCGAGGTGGCCTTTTGTTTTCAGCGCGATGCGGGCGAGGATGGTATTGGCGGTGGAGATATGGCCGTCCTCGAGGTCGCAGTTGCAGCGCTCGCGGCG
>CAYLSS010000059.1:0-10510 GCA_964385765.1 uncultured Solibacteraceae bacterium | reverse complement strand
GATGTCATCACACTTCCACGCCCCGGCCAGAACAGCCGCGCGTCGCGGGCGCGGCCATGGAGGAGTGCTCGCCGCTCTCTCAGCGCGGCTCACGGCAGCCCGCGTCACTGACGTCGATCGGAGCAATACCGAGCCCCGGCGCCGGCGAACCGGGAGCGAAAGTGAAGCGGCCCGGACCAGTCCGCTCGAGCTTCGGATCTGCGATCAAGGTGTTCTCCGGAACCCCTTCCAATACCCGGGAATCACTGCGGAAAATATTGTTCTTCGACCTCGCGATAGCCCCCGCGTCGGCCACCGTGATCTTGCCGTGCGCCTCAGCCACGTTGTGCTCGAGGAAGTAGCCCCCGGATCGCTGAAAAGACAGTCGCATGTCTCCTTCGCTCACAAAGAGATTGCCCAGAATCGCATTGTTTCGAGCCATGTGATTGTGCGACGGCCGCTCGACGTTGACCGAAACGTTTCCGGTCACCGTGCATTCCTCGGCCTGCTCGTCGAGATAGTAGGCGGAGGATCCGTAGCCGCCCGTGTCGGGGATATCGTGGACACGGTTGCCCTGCAAGCCGGTCTGCCGGCAGAACGCGACGTAGATGCCCGCTCCATCGTGCAGTTCCTCCATGACGTGGTGAATGTGATTGCGCGCGATCGAGTGCGGACCTCCCCTGGCGGTCACCGCCGAATACGGGGCGCGGTAAATACTGTTGTGCTCGATCCGGCCATTGTCCCCATCCAGCGACAACGCGATGGCGCTCGGATAAGTCAGGCCGACGTCGTGAATCCGGTTGTCCTCGATGATGATCGAATGGCCCCGGATTCGCAGTCCACCGGCCCCGCAAGAATGGGCCGAACAGCCGGATATGCGCAGTGCCCGGCATGCCCGTGCTTTTACCGCCTGCCCGCACACATGGTTGACTGTCAAATCCAGCAGTTCGCAGTTCTCGACGTGCGACGCCCACAAAGCCCCGCTATAGCGCGCGGCGCCAAAACCACCCGATCCCGCTTCTGTATTGGTCACCGACAATCCCAAACCGCTTATCGCGATATCCCGTACCGGCTCCGTTTCGGACCCTTCGAGCCGGACAATCGACCGGAGCACCGGGGCGATCACCTCGGCCTCGGCCATCTTCTCGCCCGGCAGCGGCCAGTAAACGACACGCCCGGCGACCCGATCCAGATACCACTGGCCGGGAACATTCATTCCTTCCCGAACGTTCCAGACGACGTATTTGTCCACGCCGAAGGCCCCGGGCGGATGGCCCGTCCTGGAGGCAAAACGCATGACATGATCGCTGTGATCGATCGAGGCCACCGGAACGAGCGATTCGTCCCACATGTGATAAACCCGCACCTCGGCATTGCGAGAATCGAACCATGGCCCCAGGTCCTCCGGACGAAATCGCATCGTCGTGAGCTCATCCTCGGTCGGCTGCCGCTCCCAACCGCCCTCGGTGGTGCTCATCCAACGGACGGGGAATTCGCTCTTGTGCCGGAAGGCGCCGACTTCCGGAAGCCTCGCTCGCGGGCAGTAGCGTCGGTTCACGAGCAGCATCCGAAAGTCCGCGTCCGATCCGACCGGAGCCGACCAGAAACGATCGCCGTCGGGAGTCCAGCCGGCAATCAGTCGGCCGCCGTGAAGCAGCGGTTGATCGCCCGGCGCCGCTTCGATGACAAGGCCGGAATCGCGATGGTCCAGGACGAGAGGCTCGGAGAGAAAGTAATCTCCACCTCGCACGACAATCCGTTTTCTGGCGCCCGGAGAGAGCGTGCGAAGGCTGTCACGAGCCCCCACGAGCGTCGCCTTCGGCGCATCCGCCGTGCCGGCGGCCGAGTCTCGCCCGTCCGGCGAAACAACCAGCGTTCCGGAAGCCGGCGTCGACCAGAGCCGGGGGGCGGCGGCGAGAGTGGCCTGCTGAAGCCAGGCACGACGGGTGATGGTTCGCATGGGAGTCAATTATCCTGCCCGACACTCATAGGACGCCCGGGAAGCTGCTTTAGTTCAAGGCCGGAAATCAATCCCGGTGAAAGACGTTCTCCCCGCCGCCCCATGAAGCATCCTGTTGCGCCGCGCCGGGTGCGCTCTATATGATGATCGGCGCACACATTCCGGAGGCCTCGAATGAGGAACTGCATCTCCCCGATCATCATCCTGACTCTCATCAGCCTGGCCCCGCTCAATGGCGGAGAGCCGATCTTCGTCCCCATCAAGATCGATGGACCCGTCCACGATCCCGCCCGCAGCAGCTATTGGTTCGGACCATTCAGCGAATGCGCCTCGGTGCTCGACGTCGACGGCGACGGCGACCTCGATATCGCCGCCGGCCGGCACTGGTACGAAGCACCCTCCTGGACGCGGCATGACAACTTCCGCGACGGCGCCGAAACCAACGGCCCAGAGATCGACAACAACAGCGAGTTCGCCCTCGACGTGAACCGCGACGGCCGGCCCGACATCGTCGCCTCCGGCTGGATGTTCATGAAGGGCGCGTTCTGGTACGAGAACCCTGCCGACAAGGACGCCAAATGGACCGGCCGCCGGATACACTCCGCCAACTCGATGGAGGGGGTCATCCACGGCGACATCGATGGCGACGGCGACGAGGACATCCTGGTCAACCATTGGAACCCGCAACCCGGACAAGCGATGACCTGGATCGAATCCATCGGCAAAGAACCGTGGCTAGTGCAGCACGTGATCGGCCCCGAGGGCGAGCGCCATGGCAACGGACTCGGCGACATAAACGGCGACGGACGCACCGACATCGTCACGCCGCTCGGCTGGTGGGAATCCCCTGAGCGTCCCGCCGTGCAGAAATGGACCTTTCACGCCGACTATGACTACGGCACGAGCGCGTCCCATCCAATCCTGGTCCACGACGTGAATGAAGACGGACGCAACGACATCATCATCGGTAGCGCCCACACCTACGGGTTGGCTTGGCTCGAGCAGAAGGTCAACGCCGCCGGCAAGAGGACTTTCGAGAAGCATTGGATCGAAGAGGACTTCGGCGGCTTCCACACCATGGCGATGGGTGACCTGAACGGTGACGGCCGGCCGGATCTGGTCACGGGCAAACGCCTCTACCCCCACCACGGCCGCGACATCAGCGCCTACGAACCGCTGTTCGTGTTTTGGTACGACATTCAGGGCGGCGCCTTCGAGCGGCACATTCTGGCCTACAACCACCTGCCCTGGTATCCGGGCCGCTTCAACCTTCATCCGGCGCCCAACTATGCCATCGGCGTCGGCATGAAGTTAAACATCGCCGACATGGACCGCGATGGCGACAATGACGTCGTGCTGGCCGGCAAGGGCGGCTTGTACATCCTATACAACGAAGGCTCCACGCCGCGGCCGAAACCCGAGCAGATCCTGCCGCCGGAAGACACTTATCCCTCATGGCGCCAGTGGGCGCGTCCCCCCGCCGGATTCGAACCGCTCTTTGACGGAAAGGACCTGAGCGCCTGGCAGGTCCCCTCCGATCTCTGGGTGGTCGAAGACGGCCTCCTGGCTCTCGCCAACCGCACCGACACGAAGATGCGCAACGAGAATTACCTCTGGACCAGGGAAACCTATGGCGACTTCGTGCTCGAACTCGAATACAAGGTCCCCATCGGCCAGGCCAACAGCGGCGTGTTCATCCGCACCGCGGACTTGCAGGACCCGGTGCAGACAGGCATTGAAATTCAAGTGGGCAACGTGAATCCCGACCGGCCATTGGGCCGCGGCGTGGTCGGCGGCATCTACCACCTCGTCGCTCCCGCCAAGAACGCCCATAAGCCCGGCGAGTGGAATCACTACCGCATCACCTGCAAGGGACCCTTCATTTCTGTGATGCTGAACGGTGAGCGGGTCAGCGATGCAAACCTCGACTACTGGACCGAGCCGCGCCGGAATCCGGACGGGAGCAGCAATAAGTTCCGCCGGGCTCTTAAGGACTTCGCCCGCGAGGGCTACATCGGCTTCCAGGATCATGGGACGCCGGTCTGGTACCGCGACGTTCGCATCAGGCGCCTCGATCGCTGACACCGCGGCGCGGGAGAAAGAGGACTTATGCAGAAGGTTAGATTAGGCGACTCCAATGTCGAGGTCAGTCTCCTGTGTCTGGGAACCGACTCGCTCGGCAGTAAGATCGACCGCGACACTTCGTTTCAGCTTCTCGACCTGTATCGCGACCGGGGCGGATCATGGCTCGACACGGCCAACTTCTACGCAAGTTGGCTCCCGGGCTGCCGGGGCGGCGAAAGTGAAACCGTCATCGGCGAATGGCTGCGCGACCGCCGCTGTCGCGATGAGATCGTCATCGCGACAAAACTGGGCTTTGACTATCCGGGCTCCGAGGGCGGGCTGAGCGGCGCCGAAATCGAGCGCGAGTGCGAGAAGAGCCTGAAGCGGCTCGGAACAGACCGGATCGACCTGTACTACGCTCACCGCGACGACCCCGACACTCCGCTCGAAGAAACCATGGGCGCTTTTGATCGCCTGATCCGGCAGGGCAAGGTCCGCGCCACCGCCGCCAGTAACCTGCCGGTATGGCGGATCGCCGAGGCTAACGCGGTCAGCAGGCACAATGGTTGGTCCCCCTACTGTGCCGTCCAGCAGCGGCACACTTACCTCCGGCCGCGCCATGGCGCCGACTTCGGACCGCAGATCTGCATTAACGATGATCTGAAACACTACTGCCAGACCAGCGGCCTCACGCTGGTTGGCTATTCAGTTCTGCTGCAGGGCGCCTATTCGCGCGATGATCGCGACGTCCCGGCCCAGTATGCCGGCCCGGATTCGGTCGAGCGCCTTCCCGTCCTGCAGACGGTCGCGGATGAGGCTGGCGCGACCGTGAATCAGGTCATCATCGCCTGGCTGCTCCAGGATGACCCGCCGGTCCTCCCGGTCATCGCCGGCAGCCGGCTCGAGCAACTGCGCGAGAATATCGACGCCTTGCAAATCTCGCTTTCCGCGGACCAGGTGCGCCGTCTCAACACGGCCGGCAATCCAGTCATCGAGGAAGCCTGGATTCAGTAGCCGCGACTGTACAGTCCCGCTTTGATATGATGAGCGCCAACCGCGGCCGGTCGGCGTTTAACCGGCCGGTAATTGAGAACGCGAGGGTATCGATGCAAAGAAGAGACTTCCTGAAGAATGCCGCCAACACTGGCCTTGCCGCCTTCACTGCGGCTTCTGCCGAGCGCGTCTACGGCGCGAATTCGCGCCTACGGCTCGCCCTCATCGGCTGCGGTGGCCGCGGCCGCGGCGTGGCCGAGATGATCCGAAAAACCGTCGGCGTCGACTATATCGCCGCCTGCGACGTATACGACCCCAACGCGATGAAAGCCAAGCAGTCCTTCGGCGATGAGACCAGGACAACCCGGGACTTCCGCCGCGTCCTCGAGATGAAAGACATCGATGCGGTCCACATCGCCACTCCCGACCATTGGCATGCCATCCCCACTGTCATGGCTCTCGACGCCGGCAAACACGTCTATGTGGAGAAACCACACGGCCACAACATCCTCGAAGGCCAAGCGATGGTCGAAGCTTCGAAGCAACACCCAGACCTGCTCTTCCTCACCGGTACCCAGCACCGCTCGGCCCCTCACATCGAGGAAGCGGCGGAGATGATCCGCAGCGGCCAGATCGGCGACGTCCACTTCGTGCGGGTCTGGAACTACTACAACATGATGCCCGTAGGCATCGGCGATGCGCCTGACTCGGAGCCTCCCGAGGACGGCGACTGGGACTTCTTCCTCGGCCCTGCCCCGAAGGTTCCATTCAACAAACTCCGCTTCGTCGGCACCTACCGGCACTTCACTGACTATGCGGGCGGCTGGATTACCGACTTTGGGGTCCATCGGTTCGACAGCGTCCACCAGATAATGGGTGAGGACAAGCCCACATCGGTCAATGCGACCGGCCGGCGCTTCGCCCTCAAGGGGATGAGCGAACATCCGGACGTCCTGCAAATCACCTACGATTACCCCGGCTTCATCATGAGCTACGAAACCCTCAATACCAACGGCTTCGGAGCCATGGGACGCCTCATTCCGGGCCTCACGCACCACGGCGCTTCCGCCAGGGAGAACCGTCCGAACGGCATGGCCTTCTATGGCAGCAACGCCACCATGATCGTTGACCGCCGCGCCATCGAGATCATTCCCGAAGAAATTCCGGACCAGCGCGGACTCGGCACACGTCCCGACAAGCCCCAAGGGTTGGACATCAAGCGCTCAGCCAGGGACGACGTGGAACCCTCCGAACGCCACGCCCGGCATTTCGTCCGCTGTCTCCGTGATGGGGAGAAACCACGCTGCGACGCCCTGGTCGGCCACCGCGGCAGCAACGTGGCGCTCCTCGGCAACATCTCCTACCGCGTCGGGCGCAAGATTCAATGGGACCCCGATAGCGAAGTCATCATCAAGGACCCGGACGCTTCACGGCTTCTCGGCAGAAAAGCCCGTCAACCATGGGACATGATCTCCCTCTGAGCTCTTGGATCGGCTCCCAGCCGTGTCATTCCGCCAGGACCGGCTGGAACATGATAAAGCTCACACCCGCCGCCGCGACCTCACTCGGCAGTGCACCGCCGGAAACATCCACCGGGGCGTAAGAAAGATCCAGACTGACCCTCGGATCAGCCATTAGAGGCATCTCATATGTTTCCAACCGCTCCTGGCTGAAGGCATTCCCCATGGTCCCACGTAGAAACCTTGTGGAATCTGGATCGACTATCCCGCTGTCGATCACCTCGCTATCGATGTAGCCGAGACGAGCTCCGACAAACTTCACCTCGAACAGAGCGAACGAGGATGCCCGCAGACAGGGCAGGATGGCCATGGTGATCGCTAATACAAAAACAATGCGCTTCCCAGGCAGGTACAGATTTTTCACGTTATCCCCTCCGGCCGTGAAAGTTTCTACTACCCTCGTTCACAGAGTAGTGGATATCTCGCCGATTGTAAAGCAATACAGAGAGCCTGGGCTCCCGAATGACATACGAACGTAACAACGCTAGGCGAAAGCCTGCCGGAGAGTCTCCAGACTCTTGGGAACCGCGGTCTCCGCTGGCTCCGTCCCTTCCATCTCAAGGCTGACGTAACCCTGGAAACCAGCCTCCCGGAGGGTCTTCGCAATGCGCTCATAGTCGAGGTCGAGGGTGTACCAGACGCCACCGCCGTGGTAAGTCTTCGCCTGAACGATGCTCGCGTGCGGAGCCAGTTTCTCGATCTGCTCGTAGAGATCACCAAAGCGTTCAGCGAAGTTGCCTGTGTCCAGATTGATGTGCAGCCAGGGCGAATCGACCGCTCGGTAGATCTGAAGCAGTGCATCCGGATTGGTGGACAGCCCCCAATGGTTTTCGAGAGCCATGACGACGCCCGCCTCTTCCGCCGCCGGAATGCACTTCTCGATCGAGTCGACGCACCAGCCGAGCGCATCCTTGTCGGTGTAGCCTTCGATCGGTGGTTCCACACCTCCAGCGGCCATCAGTTCGTCGAAGGAACCGATGGTCCGCCACCGTCCGGTGTTCAGACGGATCGCCGGGATGCCGAACTGGTGGGCGATGTCGATACAGTGCTTTGTGTGGTCAATGGCTTCCTGGCGTTCCGTCGGATCCGGGGAGACGAAGTCCTGGTGAATCGAGAGCATCGTGAGGTCCAATCCGTTGAGAAACGCGGCGCGTCTGAGGTTGTTGATATAGGAGCGCGACTCGTTCTCCATTTGGACATGAAGAACCTCAACCCCATCGAAACCGAGCTCCGCCGCGTGGTCGATCACCTTCTCTATGGGGTACTTTTCATCCTCGAAGTGCCAGTAGGAATAGCTGGAGACACTCAGACGGATGCGCCTCCCGGCCGATGTGTCAGTGGACTCGCCGGCTACTTCACGGTCTGACCCTGCCCGCGAACAGGCAACTCCGACCCCGAGGCCCGCGGCGGCAGCCTGGAATAGGTGACGTCTCGAAATAGGCATATTCCACTATACTCACGGTTTCATCCGCGGACGTTAGATTGATATGAGGATGCTTCGTCTGCTGCTTGGAATCCTTTGCGCGGCGCTCTCCTCCGCGCAGTCGCCTGAAGAATTCTTCACCGGCGCCGGCGCGGGCTTTCGAGACACCGCCGAGGAGCAGCGCCTCTACTGGCGCCCGCACATCGAGCGGAGCCATGAACAGATCCTCGCCGCCGCCCGGCTGGCGGCGCACAGTGAAATCGCAATCCTCCTCGGAGCCGGAGTTTGTACCGAGATCCCGCTCGAAGAACTGGCCCGACGGTTCGAGCGCGTGATCCTCGTGGACCTCGATGGCCCCAGCCTGCTGGAAGCGGTCGACGGGCTTCCCTTGGAGTTGCGCGGCAAGGTGGAGCTGCGGATCAGCGACGTCACCAGCTTCGCCGGCAGCCTCATGGAGTCCCTGGAGGAAGCAGCCGATCGGGCGGACACCGCCGAGACCGCCTTTGCGAGCTTTGATGCGATCTTCAGCGCCCTGACCACCGGAAAGCACCCGATGCACTTGCCGCCCGCGGACCTGGTGGTCTCCTCGCTTCTGCTCTCCGAACTGCCGCGCTATCCGATGGCCTATGCCGACCGGCTCATCCGCACACGATTCAACCGGCGCGCCCGGGAGTGGAGCGGCTACGAAGAGGCGCGCCAACGCCTGCGACACCTCATCGTTGACGATCACATCCGAATCCTGGCATCGCTGTGCCGTCCGGGCGGCGCGGTCTATTTTGGCGATACCATCAAGCGCGGACCGGCCTACTCCCAATTCTTCCCCGAAGTCAGAAAGCAGGTGGAGACATCCCTCTCCGGTGATTTCGAGTCCCTGGGGATGGATGGCGATGTGACGGCCGTGATTGGACGCATGTGCCGCGGCGACTATGGAGTCGATGCCGAGATCCTGGCCTTCGAACGGCTCTTGACCGCTTATGAACAGGCGGGAGCGGATACATTCGAGGTTCTGGTACCGATGGATCAGGTTCGCCAGGCATGGGAACGCTACGGGCTCAGGATTCACGGTCAACCGGAGGCCTGGTTCTGGCTCGAGTACCCCTGCGCCATCGCACACAGTCCGGGCGGCTTCCGTGTCCAATCCTGGATCCTCCGGCCGGCCAAGGCACGGTAGGCGAGAGCACGGCGCCGAACCGGCCGGTTCCCTTCCCCGGCCAATCGCCGGGCCGCTTGCTCGGCGAGTTGTACAATGGACGTTGTTTTTTGGGCCGTCATTCGAGGCGCTCATGATCCAAACGCAGTCGCTGAGCAAAGGAGCAACCAATTCATGGCCGTCGTCGCCGGTGTCGATTTCGGCACCCTGAGTGTTCGAGTCTCGATCGTCGATAGCGAAAAAGGCCGGCTGGCCAGCGCCGTCGCCGAATACCCGCTGCACCGCAAGAAAGAAGACCCAGACCACGCCACGCAAAGCCACGCGGACCATATGCAGGCGCTCGAAAAAGCCACCCGCGAGGCGGTAGCGAAGGCCGGCGGCGAGGGCGCCGAGGTTGCCGCGATCGCGCTCGATACCACGGGTTCAAGCGTCATCCCGATCGGCGAGGGCCTTGAGCCGCTCGACGACTACTACCTCTGGTGCGACCATCGTGCTCACGAGGAAGCCCGCGAGATCACCGAAGCCGCGCACCGGACCTCGCTCGAAGCGATCCACTGGTGCGGTGGGGCCTATTCCTCGGAATGGGGCTTTTCGAAACTTCTCCACTGGCTCCGGCACAATCCCGACAAATCAAAGGACCTTTACACTGCCCTCGAACACTGCGACATGGTCGCCGCGGTCCTCACCGGCGTCACCGACCTGCAGCAGCTTCCGCGCAGTGTCTGCGCCATGGGCCACAAGTGGTTGTGGAACCGCGAGCTCGGCGGGCTCCCGCCGGAAGACTTCCTGGTCACGGTCGACAAGCGCCTGGCCGGCATTCGCCCAAAACTTAGCGGCCGCTACGAGACGTCCGACAAGATCGCCGGTCACCTGTCGCCGGAATGGGCGGCTAAGCTCGGCCTCAAAGCCGGCATCCCGATTCCCGTCGGCGCTTTCGACGCCCATTGGGACGCCATCGGCGCCGGCATCCGCGAAGGAGACGTGGTCAACGTGGTCGGCACGTCCACCTGCATCATGGCCATCGCCAAAGAGACCGAATTGGTCCCCGGCGTCTGCGGCGTGGTGAACGGCTCGATCCACCCGCGATACGCCGGCATTGAGGCCGGACTCTCGGCTACGGGCGACATCTTCGACGCCATCGCCAAGCGCGCCGGCAAGAGCCTCGGCGAGCTTTCCAAAGGGCTCGAAAACTACAGCGCCGGCCAGACCGGACTCCTGCGGCTTACCTGGGACAACGGCGACCGGACCGTGCTAGTCAACCCGAACCTCGGCGGCGTGACTATTGGCTGGAACCTGACCCATACCCCACAAGACGAACTGTTCGCCGCCATCGAAGGCACCGCTTTCCACACCCGCGTGATCCTTGACCGGATGGCCGAACATCGCGTCCCCATCCGCCGGGTCATCAATGGCGGCGGCAT
>CAYLSS010000058.1:0-10540 GCA_964385765.1 uncultured Solibacteraceae bacterium | reverse complement strand
AGCGTTTCGTGATCGGCTGCCAGTGGCACCCGGAAGAAAGTATCTCCACGAATCCCGGCGACCGGAAGATACTCGAGGCGTTTGGAGACGCGCTGTAGATAGCCGACCATCCTCGAGAATGTTACTCACCTCAAGTCAATGTCGGCGACACACAGTTCTCCGCCTGTGTACGAATAGAAGATCGCGAAACGGCCCGCGTCGACCCACCATGTTCGCTGGCCAAGAGCGGTCAGAGCGACCGCATCCAGCGAGCGGCGGCGGCCACTGCCTCGGGATTGCTGGTGATGCCGCTGTGGTTCTCGCCCTCGATCAACAGTACCTCGCCGTCGCTGTTGCCGCACACGACTTGTTCGTACTGGTCCGCCAGAAAGATCTCATCCTCACTCCCCACCGTCACCAACAGCGGCTTGTTTACCGCCTCCAGCGCCTTCTTGTAGTTGCCGGGAAACGCACCCGCGATGGCGCGATAGGTGTAAACGGACGGAGGCTCGGTCAAGGTCAGTCTCAGCACCGGCAAGTGATTCAGGACGCGGATGCCGGCATTCGTTAGCAGCGAGAGGCCGAGAAACCGGGCCATGCGAAACTCGAAGCCGGCCTGGTCCGGATTGTCGGGCGCCGGCCGGACAGTGGGCGAATTGCCGCCGAGCGCGGGCGCGATCAGGAGGTAGCCGTCAACCGGCGGGAAATCCCGTCGCATTGCGTACCGGAGGGAGATGCCACCACCCATCGAATGCCCGGCAAGGACGATCTTGCCCCCCGGCTTCTCGGATCGGATCCTGGCCAGGACGTCGGACAGATCTTCCTCGTACTGGCCAATATGATCGACATCCCACGGTGTGCCGGCGGAGGCGCCGTGCCCTCTCAGGTCGATGGCATACACTTCGGCCCCACTTGCTTGCCGGAGCATCCGGCAGCCCTTCTCGTAGTGACCGCCATGAGAGGAGATGCCGTGAACGAGCAGCAGGGTGAGGCTTGATTCGGCTGCGAAACGGCGGCTGACAAGCACTGCCCGATCGCGCGCCAAAAATTCACGCCGCTCATAATCGCGGGCCGGTTTGTCGACGCGGTCGGCCACCCGGCTCGCGACACTGTATCGCTCCCAACCCGTATGCGAGGGCCAGAATGTGAGTCCGAACGCCAGTCCAAGGTACGCGGCCAAAAAAGCCGGAACGCCGATAGTCAGGATGCGCAACAGCTTTCCCAGCATAAGAAGCGGAAGTTCCTCCTTGCCCGGGGTATATGGCCCATTTTAGTTTACAGTTTGGCCCTGTCGCCTGAAATCGACAGGCGAACCACCGGCAACCTCAGTCGAATCGAATTGAGTTACACCAATGCAGCCGATTCCTGGTCGAGAAACAGGGTCGCGCCGGGGTGATTTCGCAGCACTGACGCCGGGCAGGCCGTTGAGATCGGTCCTTGCAGCGCGTCACGCACGGCCTGGCTCTTGGTGCTGCCGGGGACGCTCACAATCAGTCGAGGGGTCTTCAACATCGGGGGGATGGTGAGCGTCAGGGCGTGCCTGGGTACCTTGTTCAGGCTGTCGAAGCAGCCGTCATGCACTTGTTGCAGGCGGCATACTTCATCCAGTTCCACCTGCTTCACGGCCAGAGGATCGTTGAAATCGCATACCGGGGGGTCGTTGAAGGCGAGGTGGCCGTTTTCCCCGATCCCGAGCAGCGCCAGGTCGGGCGGATTGCGCTCCAGCAATTCCGCGTAGCGGGCGCACTCGGCGGCGGGGTCGGCGGCCTCACCGTGGATCCCCTGGAACTCCCCGATCGGCGCCCGCGACACGACCTGGTCGATCAGGAACTTCCGGAACGCGTGCGGATCCTCGGCCCTGGCGCCGACATACTCGTCTACATGCAGGCCGATCACCTTCCGCCAGTCGAAAGCATCGAGACGCACCAGTTCCTCGAGCACCTCCTGCTGCGAAGGCGCCGATGCAAAAAGAACCACGGCTCGCCCGGCGTCCTTGATTGTCTCCTGGATGACCTCGGCTGCCTGAAGCGCGGCGTGCTTACCCATCTGGACGCGATCCGGGTGCACGAAGACGCCCAGGGAGCCGGCTTCGAACTGGCGCAACACCGCAACATTTGACGAAGGTTTGAGCATTCAGATCTCCTCCACGTCTGACAATAGCAAACCCGCGCCGTCCGCCTGCGAAGCGGCCATGGATGCCTTGCTAGTCGGGGTGTTCTATCAGGCCGAACATCTGTCCTCCGTGGTCGCCGCCGCTCCATGTGCCCGCGTAGCGATCGCGGTAGATGAGAACTCTGGCGGTGAAAGTGCCGATTCCGGGAATCGCTACATCCGTCAGGGTAATCACCGGCGTGTCGCCCGCCCAAAGCACTTTGACCGGGACGGGCACGGTCACGTCCCGCGAGCCATACTGAATTCGGCTGTTGATCAGCCACACGCCGCCGCCAAGTTTCCGGACGCTGGAGATGGTGTAGCGCTCCTCAGACAGGTTCTCCCGGCCATCCACGGAAAATCTCCCCGCCAGCACCGCACCGGACATTGTCCGCTCGAATTCGCCCTCCAGACGTTCCTGCTCGGAGAGCGCATCGCCGCTCCCGCAGCCGTTAGAGATGAGCAGTATCAATATCCCCAGCAGTCGTCCCATGGGGCAATTCTACCCTGACTGTGTTCTGTCTTACTCGCTGTCCGGCCGCGGGGACAGTATCATCTGTCGAGTCTCAGCGGAAGAGTTCGGCGAGAGTCTACTGTGCTGTTATGAACAAGAGGGGTTGTTCGAAGCACTGGGGATTGTGGCGGTGGTGCTTGTGGTGGCTCGGGCGGGAGGGAATGGAGGAGCATCGGCGGCGCTTCAATCCTGCTCGCCCGAGGCCTCAGAACGCCTCGCTGAACGTCGTTAGCCGGATGCCGGCGGCCTCGACCGCGCGACGGACCCGCGGGTCGGTCAGAGCGCGCAGTTCGGCTTCGTGGCCGTACCGCGGCATCGCGCGGTCCAGCGCCTCGGACCTTCTGGTGGCGGGATGGAAATACATCTCAGTGAGTCCTTCCGGGATGTGCTCGAGGAGCCCCAACACTCGCTCGACATCCATCGCGCCGGTATCGCGAAGTCCGCGAACGGAATCGTTTGACCGAATGGAGCAGCGGCGAAGCCGGAACCGCAGCGCGCGCAGCCAAGGAAGCATGACCGCGCGTTCGGCCAGCATAGGAAGCCCGCCTCCGGCACGCGCCGGCTCATCCGGGATCCTCATGGCGCGCAGTCCGTATTCGCGTCCCACGCGCAGAATGACGCTCAGCAGGGTGGGATGGAGATGCATGTGGTTGTGTGCATTCACGTGGTCCAGCACGAGCCCCGTCTGCCGGAATGCTTCGAACTGGGCGCGTACTTCCCGCTCGAGCTGTTCACGCGCGCGAGGTAGGAAGAAGTAGCGAAAGCCGGCCCGGACCAGGTCTCTCGGGAACTCGCCGTTCCCGTCGACCAGCGCTTCGACCTCGCCCGGCGACAGCACCGGACGCCCCTGCACGACAACAACGTGTAAGCCAACCTCCAGCCGCGGCATATCGCGGGCCCGCCGTACGGCGTCCGCTGCGGCCGCGCCTCCGACCATTAGGCTGGCGCTCGTCAGTATCCCGTCGCGGTGCGCCCGCTCGACGGCTTCGTTCACGGGCACGGCGAGCCCGAAATCATCCGCGTTCACAATCAACTGTCGCATCACCGCCGGCTCCGGCAATCAGCTTTATTCATGCCGGAGAGCCTCCGTCGGATTGAGCCTGGCCGCCCGGTTTGCCGGGAGCAGGCCGAACACGAGTCCCACCAGGAAAGAGACCGAAAAGGCCGCCGCCACGGAGATCCAGGAGATCGGTATCGTGAGCCCCTCGACGAAGGTCTGTCCGATGAGCGGGATGGAAATTCCGACGGCGATTCCGGCAATGCCGCCGGACGCGCTGATAATCACGGCCTCCATCAGGAACTGCTGCAGCACCGCCCTGCGCGGCGCTCCCACCGCCAGCCGGATGCCAACTTCCCGAGTGCGTTCGGTCACGGTCACCAGCATGATGTTCATGATCCCAATGCCGGATATCAGCAGTGTGATGGCCGCAATTAGCAGCAGAACGATGGTAAGAATAAGCGAGATGTTCTTGGCGGCATTCAAAATGGCGGTCAGGTTTCCCACGAAGTAGCTGGCGCCGGGGCGGTGCCGGCTCTCGAGGATCTGCCGGACGCGGACGCTCAGCGCCTCGACGTCCTCGGCCCGCTTCGCCTGCACATAGAGTGGATCGACCCGCTCGTAAGGGACCAGGTACTCGAACACCGTGACCGGGATCACGATCGTGTTCTGGGAGAGCTCGGAAAGTCCGAAGCTCTGCGTTTTCTCGCGGAACGTGCCGATGATAGTGAATTGCAATCCCCGGATCTTGAGTACCTCGCCAATCGCCGCCTCCTGCGACGCGAAGAGACGATTCGCCAGACGTTCGGTCACCATGGCCACGCGCTGCCGCAGGATGACGTCGCCGGGGCTCAGCCCCCGGCCCTCGATCATCACCAGGTTGCGGACGTCGGCGTACCGGTCGTCAGCCGCGAGCACGAGGATGTCGCGGGGTTGCCCCTCCACCACCACGGTTTCGTAGATAGACATCACCCCGGTGGCGGCCTGGATTTCCGAACCCAGTTGCTCCCGAATCGCCTCCACGTCCGCCAGCTTGACGAAGTCCCCCTCCACCAGGCTCGCTTCGCGACCCCCGCGTTCGAAGTAGGCGAAGATGATGTTGCTTCCGATCCCGCTGATCTGCTCGAGAATGTAGTCCCGGCTGGTGAGCGACACCGTCACCACGAGAATCACCGAAGCATTCCCGATCACCAGCCCTAACGCCGTGAGGAACGTACGAAGCCTGTTGGATGCGAGCGCCTGAATGCTGAAGCGAATCGAATCGCTAAACCGCATCCAGCGCCTCGGTTGGTCGGCCATGCAGACTCTTTCATGGTACTTCGTGCGATCCGCCGGCGTTCTCACGTGTAAGAGGCTGCGGTCCTCAACGCAAACAAAGCAGGATTGCGCGGTTGGATCTGGGACTACTGGCTCGACCTGCCGGCATGGTTGAGCCTGAACAACGAACTCGGTATGTTCCTCTGGACCACCTACCTCACGTCCGTCTGGCTCTGGCTCTACGCGCTCTCCGGCCTCCTCGTGCGCGCGATTCGTGGAGCAACCTTCCTGCGCGACCACTTGAATGTAGAAGAAAAGCCGCTGTCGTCCATGGGCTTCGTCGCCGGAGGGTTGATGGCTTTCGGCTGGTGGTCGCTGTGTGTCGGATCCTGGCTGTCAACGTCCGGTTGAGCTACAACCAACGCTTCCAAGCGACCTCCGGGTAATGCCGGTGGCACGGCATGGCACGGCAAAGGGGGCTCGCAGAAGGGTAAGTCGTCTGGAATCCACTAGAAAGGTGGTAGCGCTAACGGGATTCGAACCCGTGTCTTGGCCTTGAGAGGGCCATGTCCTAACCACTAGACGATAGCGCCACTTGCCCTTTAGAGTATCAGTCCGTTGCGCCCCCTGGCAACCGTCGTTTGCCTGTGCCGCAGGCGTTCGGCTACGCTGATACCAGAGGCCCGGAGGGATGGCCGAGCGGTTGAAGGCAGCGGTCTTGAAAACCGCCAACGGGGCAACTCGTTCGTGGGTTCGAATCCCACTCCCTCCGCCACTCCCTCCGCCACTCCTCTCCAACCACGAATCGGCCCACTTTGTTCCATCCGCCTCTGTCTATCGGGCGATCCAAGGAGGCGCGGCCGGAAACGACCCGAAAATCCTGCTCATACATCGGTTACCTCCATCCGAAGAGATTAATAGAGCTTGCGGGGCAGAGGACAACTGACTCCTCCTGCCGGCTGCTACTCTCACACAACGAGGTTCGGTATGACGACCGACTTGAATACATTCGATGGGCTGCTCGCCGAGGTCGACAAGGCCTCCGACGAAATCCGACGGTTGAAGGATGCGCTCCATCTGCAAACATTGCGAAGCAGCGACGATACCAGCGGGCTCGAAGCTGCGATCCGGTATTGGGAAGGACGAAAGCTGGATCTCGAAAACAAGATGCGGGCGTTCCGCTAAAGTTCAACCAGGGAGCGCCGGCTACCGCCGCAATCCCCGCTCGCGCAGCAGCGGTATCAGCACGTCGAGATGGTCGGTTTGCAGGTAATCCGCGCCGGCCTCGATTGCGCGAACCATCCCGAACTCTGTATCATTCGGCCCCATCGTGTTCAGGAAGGCCTTCTTCCCATGGAGATGAACCTCACGGACCAGCGGCTCGCTGAAGATCTCCCAGTTGATGTTCACGAGCGGTGGATCGAAGCTGTCGAGCAAGATCGGCAGCCCCATCTTCCCGTGGGGCACAGTCGGGCGGAACAGGAAGTCGCGGGACACGCCGCGTATCTCCCGCAACAGCGGCCATGAGCCGCAGTACAAGGTCGCCTTGCCGAGCAGCCCGTGTTCGCGGACTGCCGCCACCAGCTTTTCGGGCGTCCCCGCTTTGAAATCCAGGTCGGGCAGCGCCCGTCCTTTCATGGCCGCAAGCGCTTCGTCCAGAGTCGGTACCCGCTCGCCGGCGAACTTCCCGTCGAACCACGAGCCCGCGTCCAGTTGCCGAGCCTCGGCGAGCGTCATCTCGCTGATCAGTCCGGAACCGTTTGTTGTGCGGTCGACCGAAGCGTCATGCATGAGCACGAGGTGGCCGTCCAAGGTTTCGCGGATGTCGATCTCGATGAGATCGGCGCCGAACTCGATGGCCTTCTCGATGGCCGCGATCGTATTCTCGGGTGCGTGAGTCACGGTACCCCGATGTCCGACAACCACGATGCCCGGCCATTCGTAGAACCGTTGGCCGTCTCTGGTAACCCGCAGCGTCCGGGCGACCCTGGCGTCGACCTCGGCCCGATAGCCGGCACCACCGGCCGTCCCAACAACAAGATAGCCGGGCGTGCCATTGAGGTCCAGGAACTCGACCGACTCGACAGCGAGGTCCGGCACTTCCGCCTCGACAAGGTGGACCGCCTCCACCGGCTCGATCAGCGGGAGGGGCCCCGGTTGCGGCTGCGAAAAGGCGGTAACCGCCAAAAGCAGGAAGAGGGATGTCACCAGGTAAGTGCGCATTGGTCTGATCTTCGGAGCTTACTTCTCGGGCAGCGCGAAGGCCACGTAGGCGCTCCCGGACTTCGCACCGGATTTCCCGCCCCCGGCCGCGATGACCACGAACTGCCGCCCGTCAATCTCATAAACCGCCGGCGTGGCGTTTCCCGAAGCCGGCAGCGTTGTCTCCCAGAGAAGCTTTCCGTTCCGTTTGTCGTAGGCGCGGAACTTGCGGTCATGGTTGGTGGCTCCAATAAAGAGCAAACCGCCCGCCGTCACCACGGGACCGCCGTAGTTTTCGGTACCAGTGTTCTTCATGCCCTGCGCCGCCAGTTCGGGAAATTCTCCGAAGGGGATCTTCCAGACATACTCGCCGGTGTTCAGATCGATCGCGTTCAGCGTCCCCCACGGCGGTTCCACCGCTGGATATCCATCTGGATCGAAAAACCGATTGTAACCGTCGTGCGTGTACTTCAGATCAATGGGCGATGTCGCTTCGTTGAATTCCGTCTCCACGTTCGCGCCCGTGACGATGTACCGGAGAATCGCGTCGATGACCTCATCGCCCAGGTGGGCGTAGCCGGGCATGCGTCCCTTGCCCTGTCGGATGACGCTACGCAACTGGGCCTGGGTCATGCGCTTGGAGATATTGATGAGGGACGGGAACTCGGGCGGGCTGCCCACCAGGTTGTCCTTATGGCACATGGCGCAGTTGCGGTTGTACTGCCGCATGCCGCCGGATCCCGACTGCCCGCGTTCCACCAGCCGCAGGATCCAGGCCATCTCATTCGCGTTCACGTAATAGAGGCCGGTTTCCGGATCCCAGGCCTGCCCGCCCCACTCGGCGCCGCCGTCGAAACCCGGAAAGACCACCGTGCCCTCACGACTGGGGGGCGTGAATTGAGGGCCGCTGCGGACCTTACGGAAGCGCTCGAGCACCACCTTGTGGGCCTCCGGCGTCCGCCTCGTCAGCATGTCCTCGGTCAGTTGCTGGCGGGAGAACGGCGCCGGGTGGGTGACAAACGGCTGCTTCTCAGCCAGCACCTCGCCCTCCACGTCAGACGGAGGAACTTCTCGGTATTCAATGGGATAGAGTGGTTTGCCGGTTTCGCGGTCGAATAGCAGCAGCCAACCCGATTTGGTGGCCTGCGCGACCGCGTCAATCGTCTTGCCGTCGCGTTCGACGCTCACCAGGCTGGGCGGAGCCGGGAAGTCGCGGTCCCAAACATCATGGCGGACCAACTGGAAGTGCCAGATCCGCTCTCCTGTTTCCGCATTCAAGGCAAGCAATGTGTTGGCGAAGAGATTGTCACCGGCCCGGTTGGCGCCGTAGAAATCGAACGCGGCCGATCCGGTGGGAGCATAGACGATCCCGCGCTCCCGATCCAGGCTCATGCCGGCCCAGCAGTTCGCCCCACCCGTATAGGTCCACGCATCCTCCGGCCAAGTTTCATAGCCAAACTCGCCGGGGCGGGGGATGGTGTGGAACGTCCAGCGCGGCTCGCCGGTCCGAAGGTCGAAAGCGCGAATGTCACCAGGCGCCGAGGGAAGCCCCTCGCTGACAATGCTCCCGACAATCAGAAGGTTTTTGTAAATAATGCCAGGAGTGTTGAGGCCGACGTTCAGCATCTCGACCGGCCGGCCGAGGCCCTCGCGGAGGTCGATCCGGCCGCCTTCGCCGAACTCTGATACCGGCCTCCCGGTGGCTGCATCGAGTGAATACAGCCAGTTGCGGGCTGCGAAGTAGATCCGGCCGTTTGCGCCGTCATCCCAGTAGGTGAGCCCGCGATTGCGCCGTTTGCTGGTTCTGCCCCCGCCCTCGAAGGGATCGAACGTCCAGATCTCCTTGCCGGTGGCGGCATGGATGGCGAAAACCAGAAGCTTGGGCGAGGTCCCGAAGAGCACGCCGTCCACCACCATCGGATTGCACTGCATCTCCGATCCTTCAAAGGCGTCCCCGGTGTCATACACCCAGGCCACCTCGAGGCGGTGGACGTTGTCCCGGTTGATCTGATCGAGCGTTGAATAGCGGATCTGGTCCAAGCCGCCGCCATAGTGCTCCCAGCCGCGATAAGACGCCTCCCGCTCCGGACCGGCAGCGCAAATCGTGCCGGCAGCCAACATCGGAAGCAGGAGGGAAAAGGACCCCAGGCGCAACCCCATAGATGAGTTGTACTACATCCTGGGTATCGGACGGGAACTAGGCGGGTTCGTTGCCGTTGTCGAGGTGCTTCTCGACCGAGCCGCAAAACTCGGCCAAGCGTAACTCGGTCGCTTTGACCCGTTTGGCGACTACCTGCGCCAGCCGCCGGTAAATTTCCGCGCCGAGGCGGGCGTCCTTATTACACGCTTCGGACAGCTTCTTCCCGTCCAGAAACACGGCGCTGGAAGGCTCCCTGGCCCGCACCTGGAACACGGTATGATGCTCGTCGAGAAGGCTCGACCAACCAAAAGCGTCTCCCGGAATCAGGGTCTGCACGCAAATGGCATAGTACGGCGATCGAATTTCGACGCAGGCGCTGCCGCACAGCAGGAGACAGAAGTTCATCGATTGCTCGCCGGATCTGAAGACGATCTCGTCTTCCTCGAATTCGACGTAGCGAGCGAAGGAGGACAGTTTCTTGATTTGTGTCTCGGACAGTCCCTCTGTGAATGGGTGTCCCTTGAGCATTACCGCAAGCGGCATATCCCCCGTCTTTGGGGGAAAACGCTCTCCTGACGTCGGTTTTAGCGGCGCGTTCATGTTAACCACACCCTTCACCTGCAATCCAGTTGCCAGACAGAGAGCCGCGATCCCCGGCTCCGCAGAACACAACTGGCGAGAATTTGGTGCTATAGTTAGGAGAATATTTATAAGCTCATGAATGGAAAAGAGTTATCTGCTGCATTAGCCAGCCGCCGGCGGGTCTATGGCACGGCCATCCTGTCGGCTTCTCCACAATGGGCCACGGCGGTAGGCGGCGCCGGCCTCGACTTCCTCTTCATCGATACGGAGCACATCCCCATTGAACGGACGACGCTGTCCTGGATGTGCCGTGCATTCGAGGCCATGAACCTCGCGCCGGTAGTTCGGATTCCGGCGCCGGACCCCTACCAGGCCTGCATGGTGCTCGATGGCGGCGCGATGGGCGTGTTGGCCCCATATGTCGAATCGCCAGAACAAGTCGAACAGCTTCGCGGTGCGGTGAAATTCCGTCCAGTAAAGGGGCAGCGGGTCGCGCGGGCATTGGATGACAAATCGGAGCTCGAACCGGAGCTGGCCACCTATCTGGACGCGCGCAACGCTTCGCGCTCGATGCTGCTCAACGTCGAAAGCGTTCCGGCCATCGAAGCCCTGGACGAGATCCTGTCGGTCCCGGACATCGGCGCGATTATCATCGGCCCTCATGACCTCTCATGCAGCCTTGGCGTGCCCGAGCAGTACGAGCACAAGCGCTTCAAAG